>JACYMF010000031.1 GCA_015272165.1 Cyanobacterium sp. T60_A2020_053 | reverse complement strand
TATGGGCTGTCGTCTAACGGCGAGTCGGTGAACCAAGAATCCCCCACTATAACCCGTAGGGTTTAGTGGTGGGAGTGTCAACCCATGTCAATTAGTCTATGATAATAGTAAAAGTCAATTTAGAAAGGTATCTCATTATAAATTATTTTACCTGTAGTTAAATTCTACCGAATTGACAAATTATCCTTTAAAAAGTTGGGGTGGAGGGCGCTAGTTTAGGGAAATATAGCTATAGTTCTGGGTTATACTTTTTGTATCGCAAAAATTAATGAAAGACATTGAACTTAATACAAATAAAAACCAGTATTGATTTATTTGCTGGAATTGGTGGCTTTAGAATAGCCTTAGAAAATAATGGTTTGTGTTGTGTTTACTCTAATGATTACAACAAATATAGTTGTCAAACTTACCGTGCAAATTTTGGAGAAATAGAATGTAAAGATTTAAAAGATATTTCAGCTGAAAATATTCCTAACTTTGATTTATTATGTGCTGGTTTCCCCTGTCAACCATTTTCTATTGCTGGTGTTAGTAAAAAAAAATCACTGGGCAGAAAACATGGTTTTGAAGATGAAAAACAAGGTAATTTGTTTTTTGAACTTTTAAGAATAATCGATTATCATGAGCCTAAAATTATTTTTTTAGAAAATGTTAAAAATTTAAAAAGTCACGATAAAGGAAATACCTGGCAGGTAATAACAAATGAATTATCGGCGAGGAATTATGAGGTTTTTTCAGAAATAATTGACGGAAAATATTATGTACCTCAACATAGAGAGAGAATATTTATCGTCTGCTTTAATAAAAAGTATTTTTCTCAGATTAATTTTGAATTTCCTAATTTGCCTAGAAAAAGATCATATGAATTAAAAGATATTATCGATAACAATGTCGATAATAAATATACTTTATCTGATAAGTTATGGAATTATTTGCAACAACATAAAAAAAATAGTCAAGCCAAAGGAAATGGTTTTGGTTACGGAATTATCAACACAGAATCAGAATATACAAGAACTTTAAGTGCAAGGTATTATAAAGATGGTTCAGAAATATTAGTTGAACAAAGTAACAAAAACCCTCGTCGATTAACTCCTCGTGAATGTGCCAAATTACAAGGTTTTCCAGATAATTTCATTATCCCAGTATCCGATGCCCAAGCCTATCGACAATTTGGCAATTCTGTTGTTGTACCTGTTGTTGATACTATTATTAAACAAATTAAAATTACTGTAGATAAATATAGTTTAGGTCAATGCAGACAGAAACAATTAACGTTATTTTAGAGGATAAAATGAGTATCTTAAATAAAAGTGAGTTGACTGATTTGTTCAAAATAGAAAATACTTATTATATGATACCGATTCTTGAAATACTTAATGAGTATATTCAAAAATATGGCTTAGAAAAATCACTAGATTATCTTAATATTGTTTTAAATTCTGCTAAAAATAATGTTGAAATTTTATTAGATAAAAGATTATTAGATGGAAAAATAACAGATAAATCTCAAGCTAGAAAGTCTATTGTGGGAAATGCTTTTTCTCTCCTCATTAAGTATTTATTTCTTCAGTTAAAAGAAAATAATTTAATTAAGTCTAATATATTTATTACGTCCAGTCCAAAAAAGAATAAACTAATTGCTATAAACTAATTGCTGATATGGTAACGATAAAAGTTGATGATGAAACTCAAAAGCCAGATATGGATTTAGCAATTTATAGTATTAATGATAAAAATGAGTTGAATAAATGCTTAATTCTTTCGCTAAAAACATCTTTAAGAGAGCGTGCTGGACAAACGTATAAATGGAAATTATTATTAGAAATAGCTACTTCTAATAATTCTATTAAGGATAAATATAATATTAGTTATCCACATAAAAATATGCCCTTAGTGGGTTTTGCAACAGTTAATTTTTATGATGAAGTTAATAATCCTCAACATCGTGGAATGTTTAAATTTTTTGATGTGGCTTTTATTGGTAAGCCTTTAAATGCTAATTTTATTGAAAATTTATCAAATTTACCGTATTTTGTAAATGAAAATCTTTAGAATATTCGAGATAATGCGGTGAAGGGCGCACGATGGGGGAGAAGGGCGCTGGTATTGTTAATATTCAGCCAGAATATGAGAATTGTGTCACACTCGCTAAAACTTCGGGGAGGGCGCTGAAAACGATTATGTTAGAAGCTCAAAAAGCATTTAATGAATAGCCATATCACGATTTAAACAAAATATTTTCTTAATATCTTTATTAATTAACAGTTAAGAAAAAGACATAGTAAACACAGTAGATTTAAGTTAATAATACATATAGCTAATATTTATGAAAAAGCTATAATTTGAAATTTGGATAAAAAAATTATGAATTCCCCAATAATTTTCCATTTAGCAATTCCCATGGTAAATGCTGAAGCTACTAAAAAATTTTATGGAGATCAATTAGGTGCTAAAATCGGCAGAAGTAATGCCCATGCCATCATTTTTGATTTTTATGGTAGTCAATTAGTAGCGCACTCCACCCCAGAAAAGATATTGCCACCAAAAAGCATATATCCCCGTCATTTTGGTTTAATTTTTACGGCGGAGGGCGCTTGGTTTGAGTTAGTCGGGCGCTGTGAAACCCATAAAATAGAATTTTATCAACCGCCACGATTGAGATTTGCAGGGGAAATTACTGAACATCGCACGGTTTTTCTACAAGACCCGGCTTATAATATTCTTGAATTCAAATATTATCGTCATTATGAAGCGATTTTTGGCGCTAGTGATAATGTTGATATTGGCGATCGGTAAATAATGTAAATAATGAAGACTTAACCATGATGGGCAGTTTACAAACTAATACTTAATCATGTTTTGACTGTAAAATAGGACAAATTTGCTCATTTGGCTTTTGACTTAAATCCTGCCAATCAGATAGCAATAAAGATAATTCATCCCGCAAACTTAAAAATAGTTGAATTTGATCGTCTATATAATTTATTTTAGCCGTTAATTTCTGTCTAATTTCTGCACAGGGAGGCAAACCTTGATCATAAATAGCTAAAATATCTTTGATTTCTTCTAATGTTAAACCTAAATTTTTTACTCTTTTAATAAAAGCTAAACGGGTTAAAACTTGATAGGAAAACTGACGAAACCCTCCATTAGTGCGCTTAATCGACTTGATCAAATTTACCGATTCATAATAGCGAATGGTGCGAATAGAAATACCGCTTAATTTTTCTACTTCACCAATTAAAAGTAGTTTGTCTAATGTTAATGTTGTAGTCATCTTTTTTTCTTTACCCCTTGACTCTCTAGTTAACTAGAGACTTTATAATGAATCTAATATAACTTAACTTGGACACAAATTCATGAAAAATTTAATTATTATTACCTTAATGACTGTTAGCGTGTTGGCAGTAACAAGCAAAGGTGCATCGGCAAATTCACACAATTTGACTGCACAAGGAATGTCGGGAAATACTGATACCTGTAACTGTTGTTAAAACACAAGTAACACCAAGTCCGTTTGATCAGCCGAAGGCTGCCGCTGCGCGATCACTTACAAATTAGTGAGATCAATATCTTAGTTCAATTTATTGAACGTAAACCTATTGGTTCCGTGTAATTCATTACACGGTGGGTAAAGTGCGAAGAGATAATCTATTTGTAACTAATTATCCGAACTTGATATAACACTTAAAAATTTATTATTACCACCAGTAAAAAATTAAATCAATAACAACAGCTTATTCTCAAAATTAGTAATACTCATCTTGTCTCCTAGTTTATGGTTACTTGGAGGAGACTTGACTCAGGCTAATTCTCTCACGGAATTTCAAGATAAAAAACCTGTTTCTGAACAAAAAATAGCTAAAAATACCGAATCTAGTCCTTTTGGAGGTCATGTCCACGCCCTAGCCGTTAATCCTCTTAATAATGAGCTTTTTCTCGGCGCCCACCCCCTTTATCATAGTCGGGATGGTGGGAAAACTTGGAATGCGACCGCCATTCCGAAAAGTAAAGAAAGAGCAAATGTTACTTCTATTGCTATTGATACCCAAAATCCTCAAATTATGTATGCCACAGGTCATGGTTTAAGTGTAATTAAAAGTGTTGACGGTGGCAAAACTTGGCAGGTAAAAGCTGAAGGATTAAGTGGTGACTCCACCGAGGCGATCGCCATTGATGTTTATGACTCCAATAAACTATACTTATCCGTGTTAGGAGATGGTTTATATCGCAGTGTTGACGCTGGAGAATCATGGCAGAGAATATCAGATCATCCTAAAAATCAGGAAATTCTACTTTAGCCTCCGTAGGTTATCCTACAGGTATGGGGGGAATTTGGCTATATGCTGGTTTAGATACAGGAGTAACCAAAAGCCCAGACTGTTTTTGCGGTTGGGATAAACTAGCTAATGAAGGTTTACCGACTAAACGAGTTTATAGTTTAGCCAATGATACCAAAAATTTCCAAACTCTCTACGCAGGTACTCAATTAGGAGTATTTAAAACAGAAGATGCTGGTAAAACTTGGCGTTTAGTCAAAGAAGGAATTACTGATGCAGTAATTTCCATTAATCCCAGTAATTCTCAACAAATTTATGCCGTCAGCAGTGATGGGCAACTATGGTTAAGTAAAGAAGAATTTATCGTTTTACAAGATTTTGCTTTAGATGATAACGGCAGATTAACAGATTCTCGAATGATGTCGTTAATGATGGGTAGGGAAGGAGATTTAATCACTGTCAATGGTGAAGTTAACCCTCAAATCAACTTAAATCAGGAAGAATGGTTAAGATTAAGGATTTTAAACGCTTCTACCTCTCGTTTTTATAATTTATCTTTCGATAACAACCGTTTTTACTTGATTGCTACCGATGGCGGCGCTATAAATTCTCCCCAAGAAATGACTGAGTTATTATTAACACCGGCACAAAGAGCGGAAATTATGATAAAAGGTGATAGTAAAGTATCATCTCTTAAACTCACTAATTTACCCTATAGTCGTGTCGGTATGATGGGAGGAGGCATGATGGGAGGAGGCATGATGGGAGGAGGCATGATGGGGAGAAGAAGAAATAATAATTCTTCGCAAGTTTTAGCTACCATCAATATTAATAAATCGAATAAGGATGTTAATTCTGTATCGTTACCGAATCAGTTAAATAACATTACGCCATTAACTTCACCCAATCAAATGAGAAGTTTTACTCTTAATCATGGTATGGCAAATGGCATGGCGTTTTTAATTAATGGAAAGCCTTACAATCATCAACGTATTGACACAACTGTAAAATTAAACACTACAGAGGAATGGGAATTGATTAATACTGGCATGATGGATCATCCTTTTCATGTTCATCTCAATTCATTTCAGGTAATTAGCCGTAATGACATCCCTGAAAAATTATTAGCGTGGCGTGATACTGTGTTGGTGAAACGAAGGGAAAGGGTAAAGATTCGGATTCGGTTTGAAGATTTTACTGGTAAAACTGTTTATCATTGCCATATTTTAGATCATGAGGATTTGGGTATGATGGGTAATTTGCAAATTACTACTTAATCAGATTTACTACTTATATTTGATCTTTCTTTGATGTTTTTCTAAATAAAAAAAACCAATAAAAGTTATTTTCATCCTGATTTCATTTTTTAAAAATATACTGGAAGTGGAAAACAATTTTTAGGAAAAAAAATTTATGAATAACTTACTTAAAAAAATTTTTATTACTGGTTTAGTTGCGTCTGTTACTGTTATGACTATCGATGTTTTTCCTTCCTTCGCTCAAAAACAGATAGAAATTGCCCAAAGTAATTCGCAAACACCCATGGAGATGGATCAAAATAATATGGGAAATATGGGACACATGGAGAATATGATAGGGGATATGGGAAAAATGATTTCTCAAATGCAAGAAATGATGGCAAACATGACTCCAGAACAAAAAAAAGCCCATGAACAGATGATGTCTGGTGATATGCACGAAGTTATGACGAAAATGATGCAGATGCAACAAATGATGGAAGGAAATGGTAATTCAATGAATCATGATGGAATGTCTGGTAATCACCATTCGCAATAGTTTAGCTTGAGGGTTCTGTTGCTCTACACTTTGTCTTCGATAAAAAAAATAATTAAACAAGTGTGGTGCGGGGAAACCCCAGAATACAGGCGATGTAAAGATTGAATATTGAAAAAAGAAAAAGGGAAGACTAACAGTAAAAAATGTGAGTTAAATGTGTCTTAACTTCTTAGTTTTGATTTTTAACAACATATTTTTGGCAGAGAAAAATTAATCTGGATCAATCATAAATATTTATGGAAACTATCTATCTTCATTTACAGGGAATGAGTTGTGCTTCCTGTGCTAGTACAATTGAACAAGGGATTCGACAAGTACATGGGGTTAGTAACTGTAATGTTAATTTTGCCTTATCTCAAGCAACTATAGTCTATAATCCTCAACAAACAAGTGTGAAGCAAATTCAACAAGTTGTAATAGATACCGGTTATCAGTCTTTTCTACCATCAGATGAACAAGAAGATACGGAAACAAAATTAAGAATTACTGAAAAAAAAGAATTAACTCGTAAAATTATTGTGGGTGCAATTCTTGGTACGCTGTTAATATTGGGGGTATTACCCGATATGACGGGCTTGAATCTAGGTTTTATTCCTCCATGGTTACATAACCCTTGGTTACAGACAGTTTTAGCTACCCCTGTTCAATTTTGGTGTGGAAAGACGTTTTTTGTGGGTGGGTGGAAGAGTTTTAAACATCATAGTGCGAATATGAATACTTTAGTTGCTTTAGGTACTGCGGTAGCTTATTTTTACTCATTATTTGCGACTATTTTTCCTCACATTTTGGAATCTCAAGGAATTGAACCCCAACTTTACTACGAAACTGCTTCGGTTATTATTACTCTAATTCTTTTAGGACGATTATTAGAAAATAAGGCAAAAGGAGAAACTTCCTCAGCAATTCGTAAATTAATGGGCTTACAGCCTAAAACTGCTAGGGTGATTCGTAATAATCAAGAACAAGATATTCTTATTGAAGAATTAATAGTAGGGGATATAGTCTTAGTCCGCCCGGGAGAAAAAATCCCTGTGGATGGTGAAATTGTTGAGGGGGAATCTTCTACTGATGAGTCCATGGTAACAGGTGAAGCCATTCTTGTGCAAAAACGAGTTGGTGATGAAATTATCGGAGCAACTATTAATAAAACGGGAAGTTTTAAATTTAAAGCGACTAAGGTAGGTAAAGATACTGTTTTGGCTCAAATTGTGAAGTTAGTTCAGGATGCTCAAGGTAGTAAAGCACCTATTCAACAATTGGCTGACCGAGTAACAGGATGGTTTGTGCCGATGGTTATTGCGATTGCGATTCTAACTTTTGTCATCTGGTTTAACGTCGTGGGAAATATTACTTTGGCAATGATTACTATGGTAGGAGTTCTAATTATTGCTTGTCCTTGTGCGTTAGGTTTAGCTACGCCTACTTCTATCATGGTGGGAACTGGAAAAGGGGCGGAAAATGGTATTTTAATTAAGGGGGCAGATAGCTTAGAATTAGCTCACAAATTGGACACGATCGTTTGTGATAAAACGGGAACAATTACTCAAGGAAAACCTAGTGTTACTAACTATATAACTGTTCAGGGTATTGTGACTCATGATGAAATGGAAATACTCAGGATGGTGGCAGCGGTGGAAAAAATTTCTGAACATCCTTTAGCCGAAGCTGTAGTGAATTATGCTCATTCTCAGGAGGTTAAAACTCCTTTCCCTGAGGTTAGTAGTTTTGAAGCAGTTGTTGGTATGGGGGTGCAAGGAAATGTCGCTGGTAAATTAGTACAAATTGGTACACAAAGATGGATGAGTGAGTTAAATATTGATACTCAAACTCTACAATCAATTCGTCAACAGTGGGAAGGTGAGGCAAAAACTACTGCTCTAATTGCCATAGATGGACATATTCAGGGATTAATGGGTATTGCTGATGCAATCAAACCTTCCTCTGTGGATGCCATTACAACTCTGAAAAAAATGGGTTTAGAAGTGGTCATGTTGACTGGGGATAACCAAAAAACCGCAGAAGCCATCGCCTCTGAAGTGGGAATCGATCGAATTTTTGCCGAAGTTCGTCCAGATCAGAAAGTGCATATTATTAAACAACTTCAACAAGAAAGAAAAAATCGCCGACAAAAAACCAAAATTGTCGCCATGGTGGGAGATGGTATCAATGACGCTCCGGCTTTAGCTCAAGCTGATGTCGGTATTGCTATCGGTACGGGGACAGATGTGGCGATCGCAGCCAGTGATTTAACCCTAATTTCAGGGGATTTACGAGGCATTGTCACCGCCATCCAACTCAGTCATGCCACCATGAGAAATATTCGGGAAAATCTCTTTTTTGCCTATATTTATAACGTGAGTGGTATTCCCATCGCTGCGGGTATTTTGTATCCATTTTTTGGCTGGTTACTTAACCCTATCATTGCGGGAGCTGCAATGGCTCTTAGTTCAATTTCTGTAGTAGCCAATGCCCTCAGATTACGGAATTTTAAGCCCAAAATTACTCATTAATGGAGGATATTTGATATGAATTTCAAAAAAATCACCTCAACAGCGATACTCTCCCTAGGTCTAACATTAGGTATTGCTTCATTTTCTCAAGCTAAAACCCCTACCTCCAGCAATAATAATCAATTTACCCGAATTGAACAGCCCTTATCCTTAAAATTACTAATAACACTAGGAGGTTTTGGATTAATCGGTGTGGAACTTTGGTGGTTTTTATTTAAGCAAACTAAGTCACAAGAAGTTAGTGTAAATGACGGTATTCAAGAAATAGAAATTATCGTTGATGGAGGTTATAAACCAGACAGAATCATCGTCAATAATAGTCAACCAGTGCGTCTCAAATTTTTACGGAAAGACTCAAGTAGCTGTCTAGGAAAAGTTTTATTACCCGACTTCCATAAAGTGCTTGATTTACCCCTTAATCAAACGACTACAGTAGAGTTTATCCCTACTCAAATAGGAGAATATCCCTTTCATTGTTCCATGAATATGTTTAGGGGAATCCTAGAAGTTAAGAAAATGAATAAATAAAAATTTTTTAATACCTCTTTATTTCTGGATTTAAAATTATTTTGCCATCATAAACTAATATACGATAAAGTAAATTATGAAAAGATTATGAAAACAAAATAATGTGATGAGCATATTTGAACATAAAGCAAGTTTGCCTGAAGTACATCGCACAATTCCAATTCCTAAAACTAATAGTTTTTGGCGGAAAATGTTTGCTTATGCAGGTCCTGGATATTTAGTTTCTGTGGGTTATATGGATCCGGGTAATTGGGCGACAGATATTGCCGGGGGTTCTAAATTTGGTTACACTCTGCTTAGTGTCATTTTGCTATCCAATTTAATGGCAATCTTGTTACAAGCCTTGTGTGTTCGTCTAGGTGTCGCTACAGGACGAGATTTAGCTCAAGCCTGTCGAGATAATTATACTTCTAAAGTTAATTTTATCCTCTGGATTTTATGTGAAATTGCTATTGCCGCTTGTGATTTGGCAGAGTTATTAGGAAGTGCGATCGCCCTTCAACTATTATTTGGATTTCCTTTAGTTTGGGGCGTGTGCATTATGGCACTAGATGTAATTTTACTATTATTGCTACAAAAAAAAGGATTTCGCTATGTTGAAGCATTAGTTATAAGTCTAATTACTATAATAGCTGGTTGTTTTATTGCAGAAATATTATTTTCTCGTGCAGATATGGGAAAAATTTTAATTGGTTTTATTCCCGATCGCCAAATTATGCAAAATAAAGAAATGTTATACATTGCAGTTAGTATTTTAGGCGCAACGGTAATGCCTCATAATCTTTACTTACATTCTTCTATTGTTCAAACTCGTGCTTGGGAAGAAACCTCGGAAAAGAAACGAGAAGCCATTAAATTTGGGACTATCGATTCCACCGTTGCTTTATCCTTAGCACTATTTATTAATTCTGCTATTTTAATTGTAGCGGCGGCAACTTTTTATGTTTCTGGTAATCATAATGTCGCTGATATTCAAGATGCTTATAAATTATTATCTCCACTATTAGGGGTGGGAGTTGCTAGTGCTATTTTTGCTTTTGCATTATTAGCATCGGGACAAAGTTCAACCTTAACAGCAACTTTAGCAGGACAAATTGTTATGGAGGGATTTTTACAATTACGATTACCTCCTTGGTTAAGACGTTTAGCCACTCGTTTACTTGCTATTATTCCTGCATTGATTACGATTATTTTCTTTGGTGAACAAAGTACTGGTAGATTGTTAGTGTTTAGTCAAGTGATATTGAGTTTACAGCTTTCTTTTGCTGTAATTCCACTGATTATGTTTACGAGCGATCGCCGTTTAATGGGAGAATTTGTTAACCCTAAATGGCTTCAAGTTTTAGCTGGAGCTGTGGCTGTAGTTATAGTTGGGTTAAATATTTGGTTACTATTACAAACATTTCTAGGATGGTTAAGATAACTAAAATTAACTGGGGATTTTATCGTCACTTTATTATACTTGCCATTTTCAGAAACGCTCGTTTGTTTAATTAAGTAATTGTTCATAATCTCCCACACTCTTCCCGTAGAATTTACTGGTGGAAGTTGTCAATATTCAATAAAGAAAAGATTATTAATCATCATATAGCGTGTTAGGATCAATGACTGATAGAGATTATGAATAATAAGGAAAAAATTGCATGGAAGAATATGATAAGTCAATATCTTTTTTTGAAGGAAGAGATATAAAAATCAAAGTTGGATTATTAGCGCCCCAAGCCGGTGGATCGGTATTAATAGAAGCAGGGGAAACCTCAGTATTCGTCACTGCAACTCGTTCGGCAGGTAGAGAAGGAATTGATTTTCTGCCCCTAACCGTAGATTACGAAGAAAGATTATACGCAGCCGGGCGCATTCCGGGGGGTTACTTACGCCGAGAAGGGCGCCCTCCTGAAAAGGCAGTTTTAACCAGTCGTTTGATTGATCGCCCTTTGCGCCCGTTATTTCCCTCTTGGTTACGGGATGATTTACAAATTGTGGCGACTACCCTATCGATGGATGAAAATGTCCCCCCTGATGTGTTGGCGGTGACGGGCGCTTCCATTGCTACTTTGGTGGCAAAAATCCCCTTCGCAGGGCCTATGGCGGCGGTGCGCGTTGGTTTAGTGCGCGATGAATTTATAATTAACCCCACTTTCCAAGAAATCGAAAACGGTGATTTAGATTTAGTGGTAGCTGGTACTCCTGATGGGGTGGTAATGGTAGAGGCGGGCGCTAATCAGTTGCCTGAGCAGGATATTATTGAAGCCATCGAGTTCGGTTATGAAGCCATTTTAGAGTTAATTCAAGCCCAAAAAGACTTAATTCAAGAGTTGGGTATTGAGTTAATTATTGAAGATAAACCCGATGCTGACTCTAATCCAGCCTTGGAGGAGTTTATCGCTGAGAAGGCAACCGAAGGAATTAAACAGGTTCTTGCTAACTTTGACTTTGATAAAAAAGCCAGAGATGAAGCCTTAGACCAAATTAAGGCGGAAAAAGTGGAGGGCGCTTTGAGTGAATTAAGCGAAGATGATCCTCTCAGAGTGGCTGTTAGCAGTAATTCTAAACTATTGGGCAACCTCTTTAAGCAGTTAACGAAAAAATTAATGCGCCGTCAAATTATTGAAGATGGCGTTAGGGTTGACGGTCGTAAATTAGATGACGTGCGCCCCATTTCTTCGAGAGTGGGGCTATTACCCCCTCGTGTTCATGGTAGCGCCCTCTTCCAAAGAGGTTTAACTCAGGTGTTATCCATTGCTACTTTAGGCACTCCGGGAGATGCCCAAGATTTAACTGATGATCTTCACCCAGACATCGAAAAACGCTATCTACATCATTACAATTTCCCCCCTTACTCCGTAGGAGAAACCAAACCCATGAGATCCCCTGGGCGCCGTGAAATTGGTCATGGAGCTTTGGCGGAGCGCGCTATTACCCCTGTATTACCACCGAAATCTCAATTTCCCTATGTTATTCGGGTAGTTTCAGAAGTGTTATCTTCCAACGGTTCAACTTCTATGGGTTCGGTCTGCGGTTCTACCCTTGCCCTCATGGATGCTGGAGTACCTCTCATTAAGCCCGTCAGTGGTGCGGCTATGGGATTGATCAAGGAAGGGGATGAAGTGCGCATTTTGACCGATATTCAAGGCATTGAAGACTTTTTAGGGGATATGGATTTCAAAGTAGCTGGTACTGAAGACGGTATCACTGCTTTACAAATGGATATGAAAATCACTGGTTTGAAGTTAGAAACCATTGCCAATGCCATTAAACAGGCTAAAACCGCTCGTTTACATATCCTCACGGAAATGTTAAAACCCCTCAGCGCCCCTCGCCCTGAATTGTCAAACTATGCCCCTCGTTTAATGACCATGAAAATCGATCCCGAAATGATCGGTTTAGTAATTGGACCCGGCGGTAAAACCATTAAAAGTATTACCGAACAAACAGGATCAAAAATTGACATCAGCGATGATGGTACTGTGACCATTTGTTCTGTACAGGCGGAGCGCGCTGCCCAAGCCAAACGCATCATCCAAACCATGACTCGCAAACTTAATGAAGGGGATGTGTATATCGGTAAAGTCACCCGCTTAATCGACATTGGCGCTTTTGTGGAAGTGTTACCCGGTAAAGAAGGCATGATCCACATTTCTCAATTAGCCGAACACCGAGTCGGTAAAGTTGAAGATGAAGTTGCCATCGGTGATGAAGTGGTGGTCAAAATCAGAGGATTTGATAATCGTGGACGGTTAAATCTATCCCGTTTAGGTATTCACCCCGATCAAGTCGCCTTAGCGCGCCAAGAAATGGGTCTATCTTAATAAGATTTTAAGTAGGGGTTGAACATTCTTCAACCCTCACTTTTGACCTTTTGAGCTGTGGGGGCGACAATGAACTCAAAACACTGACTGTATAAGCCTTATCGCCCTCACCCCTTCACGATAATACCTCTTTTTCTGAGGGAATAGAGAGGTCAATTCCTCTAATTGTTCCTGAAAAAATGATACCCTATCAAAATATATCTTTATTTTTGAGCGAACAACAACTAATAAATTATTTTGAGGCGATTTTTTCATCATAACCCAGCGCCCTCCACCACATCCCATCATCAAAATTGAAATCAGGTAAAATACAAACAATGATCAACTTCTTAGTTGATGAATTTTTTTTCTCTAACTGCCAATAATTATGACTAATACTTTAATTCCCGTTACCGTTTTAACTGGTTACTTGGGTGCTGGTAAAACTACTCTACTCAATCGCATTCTAACCCATGAACATGGTCAAAAAGTAGCTGTTATTGTCAATGAATATGGTGAAGTTGGTATCGATAATCAATTAGTAATTGATGCTGACGAGGAAATTTTTGAGATGAATAACGGTTGTATTTGTTGTACGGTAAGAGGTGATTTAATCCGTATTATTGGTAATTTGATTAAACGCCGTCACAAATTCGATCATATCGTTATTGAAACTACGGGATTAGCTGATCCAGCGCCCGTCATCCAAACCTTTTTTGTGGATGAAGATTTACAAGATCAACTTTTACTAGATGCGGTGGTGACAGTGGTTGACGCTAAACACATTCAACAACATTGGGATGCCCACGAAGCGGAAGAGCAAATCGCTTTCGCTGATATTATTTTACTCAATAAAACTGATTTAGTGTCAGAAGATGACCTCGAAGCATTAGAAACGAAAATTAAGGGCATGAATACCATGGCGAAAATTTATCCCACTCAAGAAAGCGACATCCCCATGGACAAAATTTTGGGGGTAAAAGCTTTTGATTTGGAGAATGCTTTACAGATTGATCCTGATTTTCTCACGGAAGAAGCGCACGACCATGATAATTCTGTTTACTCTGTGGCTATGGTGGAAGAAAAACCAGTAAATATGGAGCGATTTAATCAATGGATTGGTAAAGTATTACGCACCCAAGGAGTGGATATTTTTCGCATGAAAGGCATCATCAACGTGCAAGATGCGCAAAACCGAGTTGTATTTCAAGGGGTACATATGCTATTTGATGGTAAAGCAGATCGTCCTTGGCGACAGGGTGAAGTGCGCCGTAGTGAATTAGTTTTCATTGGTCGAAATTTAGATGAACAGGCTCTAAAACAAGGTTTTCAAAATTGTTTAGCTTGATGATTAATAAGATTATTAACAAAATCTTTACTTTTCTTCTTATCACCATATTTTGTGTTAGTTGCACCGGTAATACAGCGCCCCTCGAATATGCCCCACCAGCTGATATAGTGCGGAGGGCGCTGGAATTATCTCTACAAATTGAGTATGGAAATTTGAGCAATCATCTACACAATAAAGCACCTCAAATTATCATCAAAAAAATCAATATTGCTAACATAAAATCGACAATTAATAATAATTTACCTACCTATAAATTAACAGGAAAATATCGAGTTTTATTCATTGATAAAAAAAAGCAAAAAAAGATTGTAGAAAATAAGTTTGAGCTAAATTTACAAAGGGAAAAAAAAGGACAAACATGGTATTTAGTGATGCTAAAACGACATAATATCAAGGAAAAATATTATCGCTATAAAATCCAAAAAATGTAAAGTATTTTACATTACATATTAGAAAAATATCTTACAATTGTGGGAAAGAAATAAAAACTCAGGAAAATCACCCACCACTAGCGGAGAAAAAATAAATGGACATACTACCCTTAGAAACTTTAACTGTAGAAGGCTTAACGTTACCCCAAGTACAACAATCTCTCTGCATCCAATGTTTTGGCAAAAGTTTCCAGCGTAAATCCGATGTCCCTAAAAAATTTAAAAGCAAAGCTCTCAATTTAGCTTCCGATTTATTAAAAGAGGGTATCGAGAGTTTTGTTACGGAAACTAATTTTTCTTATACGGTTTGGGCGGAAAACAAAGCGGAGAAAGCGCCCGTCAAACCTCAAAGTGAACCCTTCATCTCAGTTTCTACCCCTGAAAATAAATCCTTTACCCCTTCACCGGTAACATATATCACTTCTCAAACTAATTATATACCTCCTTCACCAGTAACTGCGCCATATCAATCTGAACCTTCTACAGTACAAAAATCTCAACCTGATTCATCTTTAGCACAGGAATATCAAGGAGTGGAAGAATCCAATCAAGAAGTAGAGCAAAAGTATAGAGGGGCTGTGATAGTTGACTCCGAATCCCCCGAAAAGAATAGTAGAATGAAAAGAAAACCCAAAACTTATCGAGGGGTTACTTATTCCTAATGACGATAATTAATTATTAATTATCGTCATCGGCTTCCCCGTTTGCCTTTTGTCCCTGTGATGAACTAATTGTCATCTCTCTATTGACAAATGACTAGATTATCATTTATGATTATGGTTTGAGTCGATTTTTGAAGTTTAAGAAAAGATTAAGGGTAATACCAACAAATCAGGCGGTAAAAACTGAAAGCTAAAATAGACAACAGAAATCCCTCGTTAACTGTCCAACTATCAAAGAGAGAGTAGAGTGAGTTGACAAGAATGAACAAAGTGGGTACACATTTAGTGGTAGATGCTTGGGAAGCACCGGCTGATCTTTTGAACAACCCAGAAAGAATCCGCCAAGCCTTATTAGAGGCGATTACCGCAGGTAAAGCGACCTTGATTGATATGTGTGTACACCAGTTTAGTCCCCACGGTGTAACAGCTACCGTTACCCTTGCTGAGTCTCATATTGCCATCCATACTTGGCCCGAGTATGGTTATTTTGCGGCAGATTTGTTTTTCTGTGGTCAAGGTCAACCCCAAGAGGCGATGAAAGTCTTACAGGTTGCACTTGAGGCTAAAAAAGCCACCATGAGAGAAATTGACCGAGGCTTTCAGCAACCTGTTTATGAGCAGTTAACCTCTGCACCTGAATTTCAGGCGGTAAGTTAATTGGCTGTTATGTCGTGACATTCATCACCCCTACCTCAATTTAAGTGGAAGTAATCCCTTGGGGTAGAAAATAGGGAAGAGGGAAGAGGGAAAAGGAAGAGTCTTAACTAACTTGCAGACTACTATCACACCTCCCCTCACCAAATTAATCTTTAATCTTCACGATGAAAATTAATTTCCCTTTGTAGCTTTTCTTGTAACCACTGCTCAAATAATTCATCTAACAAACGACGCTTCATATTTTGGTCTAATTGAGCAGATAAATATTTTTCTAGTCTTAAAATTACTACCCATTCACCCACACGCATGGGGGGTAATACTTTGCCGGGTTGTGCAGTAGCGAGGGCTTGGGCGATTTGGGGATGGGGTACATTTAACTCTACTGGTCCAATTAAGCCTCCTGTATTAGCTTCAGCGCCCTCCGAAAATTCTCTAGCAATCTGGGCAAAATCTTTCCCATCGTCATTGATTCTAAAATATAATTCTTGGGCGGTACCAGCATTTTTTGTCCTAATTAAAGAATACATAATTTTATCTAATTGTCTCTTTCTTTTGAGGAAATAGGATTCGAGTTGATTTTCCCATGTTTCTTGTTTAAATTTTTCGATTTTAACTACTCTTTCAATTCTTTCCTGCAGTTGTGATGCTTTTAAATAGTTTCTGCTTAACCATGTTTCTAATTGTTGACTATCTTCAAGGTTAACACCCATCTGCATGGCAAACTGTTGACGGGCGCTGGTTTTTTCCGCTTCTGTGCATTGTATGTCGGCAAGGGCGCTGTCTAAAATTAACTCTTTGGCTAGGGGAATTAACATTTGTTTCCCTGCTAATAAGTTCAAAAGATTTTCTTCGGTAATTTTTTGTTCCCCTACTTGTAAATAAGAAGCCATAACAATTTTGATTAAGATATTCTAATTTCTCAATAATATACCAGTCTTACCTTGGTTCGAGATCAGACTATAGCTTTGTTTTTCAAAAATAATATTAAACCTTTCCTGAAATACAGGCAAGATGCCTATTTCACCGTGCAAAATCTTAATTATTGGAGAAGTCTATTTAATCTTATGATGATGTAAGCTAAAACCGATTTAACTTGCCGTTTTTATTGACAAGGTAAGGAGCTCACATCTTTTTGTTAACATTTTCTCTATGACTTAAACGTAACTGTTGCCCGTTGTTTTTTGCCTACCTTCACCAGTAAACTTAGCTTAATATTGTATTTATTATTTATGTCGGAAACTGCTACCCTTTTGGTATCTTGTCCAGATCAACAAGGTTTGGTTGCTAAAATCGCTAATTTCATCTATGCTAATGGTGGTAATATTATCCACGCCGATCACCATACTGACTTGGAAGCAGGGCTTTTCCTCTCGCGCATTGAGTGGCAATTAGAGGGTTTTAATTTACCTAAACATCTTATTGATGATGCTTTTGGGGCTATTGCTCGTCCTCTCCGTGCTACATGGCAACTACATTTCTCGGCAACTATTCCCCGTATTGCCATTTGGGTGAGTAAACAAGACCATTGTTTATATGATTTACTCTGGCGTATTCAAGCCAAGGAATTACGGGCTGAGGTGGCATTAATTATTAGTAATCATCCTGATTTAAAGTTTATTGCTGATCAATTTGCCATCGATTTTCATTATTTTCCTATGACTAAAGATAATAAATTAGAGCAGGAAGATAAAGAAATTGAGTTATTAAAAAATAGCAATATTGACTTAGTTATTTTAGCTAAATATATGCAGATTTTATCACCTCATTTTATTAGTAATTTCCCTAGAATTATTAATATTCATCATTCTTTTTTACCTGCTTTTGTGGGAGCTAAACCATATCATCAAGCCTATAGTCGAGGGGTAAAAATTATCGGTGCTACAGCTCATTATGTGACGGAAGATTTAGATGCTGGTCCTATTATTGAACAAGATGTGGTTAAAATTAGTCATCGTGATACTGTTGCTGACCTAATCCGTAAAGGAAAAGACTTAGAACGTATTGTTTTGGCGAGGGGCGCCCGTCTCCATTTACAACATCGTGTGCTTATTTACGGGAATAAAACCGTTGTTTTTGCTTAATTTTGATCATAGTGAAAGGAGCAAAAGAAATTATTATTATACATTTCCAGAAATTTGATTTTCTCCACAAGAATTATTAATAAATTGTTAGTAATTTTAAAAAATAATATGGCTCTTCTACAGTAGTTATGAAAAATTAATAATAAATAACGAATAAAACTTTTGATATATAATAGTTTTAGTATTTTAAAAATGCAATTTTTGTAAATTTATGGTTTGCAGTTCACCTAATACCTGACACCTTTTTTAAACATAATTTATCATACTCAAAGTAGAAAAGCCAACAATATTGCTATATGAACTATTTATCTAACTTAATTTTAGACCCACTTTTGCAACAATGGTTACAAGAAGATATAGGCAGAGGAGATCGCACTACGATGGCGATTTTTCCTCAAGGTGCTGATAATGGCAAAGCATTTTGGTTATTAAAAGAAAAAGGGATTATTGCTGGTTTAAATGTCGCTAAACGAGTTTTTCAATTATTAGATAATAATGTCATATTTAATAGCAAAATTGAAGAGGGCAAAGAATATGAAACAGGTACAATCATTGCAGAAATGAGCGGAAAAATGGATGCGCTATTAACAGGGGAAAGAGTAGCTCTTAATTTAGTAATGAAATTGAGCGGAATTGCCACTTTGACGGCAAAATATACCAGCGCCCTTCACCCCTACCCCACTAAACTGGTAGATACCCGTAAAACCACCCCCGGATTGAGAATCTTAGAAAAATATGCCGTTACCGTAGGAGGAGGTATCAATCATCGTTTTGGCTTAGATGATGCGGTGATGATTAAAGATAATCACATTCAAGCCTGTGGTGGCATTCCTGAAGCCATTAAGGCAGTGCGTCAACAAATGCCTTATCCCCTTACCATTGAGGTGGAAACCAGTAATTTGGACGAAGTGCGGAGGGCGCTGGAGCATCAAGCGGATATTATTATGTTAGATAACATGACACCAGCAATGATGGCAGAAGCCGTCATATTGATACGTCACAACAATCCGTTAATCAAAATTGAAGCGTCAGGCAACGTCACCCTCAATAATTTAGTTGCTATTGCTGAAACGGGAGTTGATTATATATCCACCAGCGCCCTCATCACCAAGGCATCATGGCTAGATATTAGTATGAAATTTTAGATTACAGATAGGAGGATAAACCATTAAGCACCCAAAAAAGAATTAACACCTTTTACACATCAATGTGAAGTCTTAAACATTAAGAATTATAAACAAATCTTGACCTTGTAGTTAGCTATAGACTTTAAAATCCAAGAAGAAAAACAAAAAAAGGAAAAATAATGAGGGATAAAAAAAGTAAACAAATGTTTATCGCCAGTTTAGGCACTAGCATTTTAGTTGCCTTATGTTGTTTTACTCCCATATTAGTTATTATCTTAACGAGTATTGGTTTAGGACTAATAACTGGTTATTTAGACTATATTTTATTGCCCCTATTAGGTGCATTAATTGGTTTAACTATTTGGAGTTATCGCAAATATAAAAAAGATTGTAATTGTCAAAATAAATAGGAGATTATATCATGAATGATTGTTGTAAAGAACAAGTATTAAATACAGTAAAAAATTGCCCAATTAATGGGAATAAGGGTAAAAAAGTTTCATTAACTACACTAAAAAGTTTGTTAACTCCAGAAGCTCTGACTCGATTGAATCCTGAAGTTAATTACTATTTCTGTGATAGTGAAGATTGTCAAGTTGTTTATTTCTCAACAGATAAACAAATTTATAATATTGAAGATATAAAAATAAGAGTTTGGCAAAAAAGTAACGATGAAAATACAGCAATTTGTTACTGTTTTGACTGGACAAAAATAAAAATAAAATCAGCAATTATCCAAGATAAAATATCCCCAGTAGCAGAAATAACTGAGCATATAAAAGCTAAACGTTGCGGTTGCGAATTTAATAATCCAGAAGGAAGATGCTGTTTGAAAAATATTAGTCAATATATTACTAATTTCTCGGCGCATACATCATAATACCAGCGCCCGTCAAAATAATCACCACCCCCAGCCAATCATAAGCATCAGGGGGAATTTTATCTACTTTCCAGCCCCACAGTAAAGAAAACAACACAAAAGCACCACCATAGGCACTATAAACCCTACCGAAATTAGTTGGTTGCAAAGTAGGTAACACCCCATACAGCATCAAAATTAACCAACCCACTACAGCATACTTAAAACTTTTGCCTTCCCTCAACCATAACCACACCAAATAACCGCCACCAATTTCCGCCAAACCCGTAATCAAAAAAAAGAATAGAGACTTTAAGACACTCATTTTACAAAAATTATTGTTTTCTACTTGACCTTATACCCAAGTATAGGGTTTATCATATACATATCAGATTCATGACTTATTTGTTCCATATAATTTGTCATGTAAGAAGATATTGTTTCATTAATTTTATTTTCTGCATCATCAATAGCATCTAGTAATGAAAAATATCGCAAAACCAACTCTTCTAAATAGAGTTCATCAATTTGTTTTTGTGTCGGTGAAACTAAATCTCTAAATTCTTGTATGTCTGATAGTTTTTTCAGTAAATAATTAAATTTATTAGAGTTAGGACGAAATATACAATTTCTTAATTCTTGATCCGATAAAGGCGCACCCAAAGAATTTAATCTATGAAAAATCTCGTAACGTATATCAACATCACTATCCCATTTAATAACTTCAACACGACAGGCAGAGCGACGAATATTAATAATATATTTAGTGGGTAAGTCTTTGTGATTTTTTCCGTCAAAACTTTTAATAAATTTACCCTTTTCTAAACACCAATTATTTTTACTTTCTTTTTGCTCTTTTTCTTCTTGATTTTCTCTTAAAATACCAAAAAAAGAAAATACGGTGGACAATCTTTGTAAGCCATCGACAACTTCCCATTGTCCAGTCTCTGGTATTTCTGCCACAAAAATAGCGGGTATAGGAATCCCTAAGAGTAAAGATTCTATAAATTTTGTTTTTTGTTCACTATTCCAACGAAATAATCTCTGAAATTCAGGGGAAATAATCAATTCTGTATTTTCATACATACTGATCAATTCTCCGAAAGACATATCCATTTTTTCTGTTTTTAGATTGTTTCTGGCATTTTTAATTTCTTTCTCTAGGTTTTCCACCCATTCAATGGCTTGATTATTTTCTTTTATCTTTACCATATTATTTATTTTGAGTTTATTTACAGCAGTTTTCATTTCCTTAAACCACACTTTGGATTATTACAAATATTATCTTTGCGTCTTTGCGCATCGAGGCGAGACACAAAAAACGTGGTTTATTCATTTGAAATGCGCTGTATAATCTATCTTAAAACAAAATCGAAAAGCACCGCATCTCTTAATTTTGATAAATTCAATGTCTTATTGATTCGTGAAATAAAAACATTTTAGTGCTAGGCTATGACTTAAAATAATATAAATAGTCAAAATAAGATCATTGCCTATTAAAAATATGATACAAACTTTTACGGCTAGAGTCTTTCGAGAAGAGAATTGGTTTGTTGCTCAATGTTTAGAAGTTGAGATTGCTAGTCAAGGAGAAACAGAAACTAAAGCATTAGCAAATCTCCACGAAGCCTTAGAATTGCATTTTAAGCCACCTTGTGCCACGATTTTTCCTAGAAAAATTACAAGTAAAAATCTTGGCACTTTAAGCAGTATTCTGAAACAAGCTGGATTAAGTATTAATGAATTTGACAATTTATAATATTTCCGATAGCCCTACTTCTGAACTTTTTGTTAACGTATTTTAAGTCTATCTTCGCAATAAAGGACGAATATTATTACGATAACTATTTTCATCTAATCCAGCGCCCTCCCCCCTAGTTTCAGAAGGAATCTGTTGATTAAGGGCGATTACTCGATCTTTAGCGCCCGGATGAGTGCTAAAAATACTTGTACCACCGCCATTGTCTAATTTTTGCATAAAATCAGGCATGGCTTTAGGTGCATAACCAGCGCGCCTCAACATTTCTAAACCGAGAGTATCCGCTTCCAATTCATCTTGACGACTATTGGGCAAACTGACGGCAGTGGCAACCCCTAATTGCACGATTTGCGCTCTGCCTAATCCGGCGGCGCTTAATAATCCTTGGGTAATGGCTTCCTGTCTAATTTGTGCTTGAGAATGTTTCGCCACAACATGACCAATTTCATGTCCGATGACACTCGCCAACTCTGCTTCATTACTGGCGGTGGTGATTAACCCCGTATGAAGATAAATAAAACCACCCATAGTAGCAAAAGCATTGACTTGTTTATTGTCCACAATGGTGAATGTATAAGGCAGGGAAGGGCGCTGGCTAACTTTAACTAATTTTTGTCCAATATCATTGATATAGCGATTTAGTTCTTTATCTTCATAGACTTTTATTCTACGACTTTGCACTAATTGACTGCGCATTTGTTGCCCATACTCTACCTCTTGCTGATCCGATAAACTGTTAATTTGAATAATCTGTAAACCTCTTAAAAAAAGTTCTCCCCAAGGAAGGGCATAGCTAACGTTAACATTGTTGATAACGATGGTGAGCGCTACGACAAAGGCTATTATTATTTGTGTTAAGGGTTTTTTTATTCTCATAACTCTTATTTATTTTCTAATTAATTATTACATTCCCTTCTGGGAAAATTGTTCCTCGTTATGATCCGAATGTTCAGACTTGATTTCTTTTGACAGGGAATTTTCCCTTCTTGTCATCAAATTGAATTTTTGTTGGGGCATAATATTGAGTTGGGATAATCTGTTATCAAAAGATTGTATCTTCGCAATTTACCCACCGTGTAATGAATTACACGGCTAACATTATCTCGTTCAATAAATTGAACTAAGATGTCAATATTATTTATTTATAAGTAATTAAATGAACTTCACATAACATATTATCTCCCTGTCTTTAGGGAATTTTAGCTAGTTGAAGAAATCAACATTTTTGAGACTAAAAAGGCTTTAACTTTTAAGACGGTGAAATTAACTAAATGTTTCTTTATTCAGTTTTTTACATTTCTGCCTAAGTGGTGGTTTGTTCAATTTGGCGCACGACAGTTAAAGCAGAATAACTTACTCCGGCTGTGCCTTCCCCCGGATGCACGGAATCCCCCACTAACCATAAATTCTTGATGGGAGTGCGCGGCGCAAAGCCAAATGGACCAAATGTACTAACTCTCTGACCCACACCGCCCACGATGCCATCTTCTCTGGCGGTGTATTTAGCGAAGGTGAGGGGGGTTGCCGTTTCTTGATGAATAATCATATCTTCCGTCAAGTTGAAATATTCCCCTAAACGTTGGATCGCTTTGGTGGTATATTCTTTTTTCAGTTGATCGTATTCTAATTTACTTTTTGACCACCATAAAGAAGTATCCGTAAAGGAAGATGCGATAATAGTCGCTTGGGTGGAGGGCGCCCTCCCATCGTTTTCTTTACTCACTGACACAAATAAAGAATTCATCTCGCCAATTTCCTTATTATAATCATATAAAAATTGTAAATGGGGGGGACAATTTGGCGGAATTGTCTCTCGTTTTACTCCTAAATAAATAACGAATGCTCCCGATGCTTTGGGAATATTTTTAACTCTTTTTATATAACCTTGATTAATATTTTCGGTCATTTTTACTAAGTTATTAACCGTGATATTGCCCACTACTTGATCGGCATTTTCTGTAAATATTTCTCCTTTTTTCTTATTTTTAACTATAACTCCTTTAACAATTCCTTGATCAGTAATAATCTTTTCCACCAAATAACCCATTTTAAGCTCTCCTCCGTAGCGCTGAAGGGCAAGGGTTAATTGATCGGCTAAAACTTGCATACTACCCTGTAAATGGTATAATCCTTGAGGTTCTTGGGACACTGAAAGGGCAGTGGCGGCGTATAATAAAGCCGTTTCTGTGGTATCTACTTGAGAATATAATTTTAGTTGTAAATCAAGGAAAGTTTTTAGTCTTAAATCTTGATTCAGTCCTAATAATTTTAACGCATCAGCTACTGTCATCAGGGTGAAGGGCGCTGTTATTAATGTATCTAATCTAACTGCTTTTACTAACTGTAAAATATCCCACCAATTACGAGGGGGTAATACAGGGTCTCTACTTTGAAAACGCCAACTAGGTTCAAATAAAATATTTAATAAATCCCAAAATTTACCACTATTAGGAAATTGTTTTTCTCTCTCTTCTCGCCATTCATTTTGCGCCCTCCACACCATAATCGGTTCTTTTTCTTGGGGTAAAAATACTGCACAAGCCGGATCACAGTAGGTAGCTTCTGGTATGTTAATATCTAATTCTGAGAAAATCCGCTCATGGATGCCTCCTTTTTCTAATCCAGCCACCTGAGTAGCACCCACATCAAAGGTAAATCCACGCCGTTTAAAAGTGGAAGCGCACCCCCCCGGTACAATGGCTTGATCGTAGATAGTCACATCATAGCCTCTTTTTGCTAATAGCGCCCCTGCCGTTAACCCACCAATCCCGGCACCAATGACAATTACTTTTTTTTTCACCATTGTTCTCATCTTTTGTTACATTACTTTACAATTTTAGCAATTTAGTGTAACTAAGGTTTACCGAAAAAGTGGTGTCGTGAGAGCTAATTGACAATGGATAATTGATAATAAATTATATTCACCATTATGAAACATTTAGATTTTCAAATAGCTAATGAATTTCGTCATCATTTAGAATTAATAATTCCTGTGATAGATGCCCGTATTTTTGGCTCTTGTGTGAGAGGTACATCTGAACCAAGTTCTGACTTAGATATATTTATTAAAGTGAATTATTTAGATCGATCTTTAAGAGAAAAAATTTATGATTTAGCTTGGGAAATAGGCTTTAAATATGACCGAATTATCTCTACTTTTGTCGTCACTGAAGAAGAATTGACACTCCCACCACTAAACCCTACGGGTTATAGTGGGGGATTCTTGGTTCACCGACTCGCCGTTAGACGACAGCCCATA
>JACYMF010000030.1 GCA_015272165.1 Cyanobacterium sp. T60_A2020_053 | reverse complement strand
CGATTTTTTTGTTGGTTCGTTTACATCCCCCGTTGATTTCAGTGGGTATTTTTTTTGTTGAGAAATTCAACGGGGGTCTTTCACTCACATTTCAAGATAAAATTATTAATTTTTGAGGTTGTTATGACCAATTTTTAATTAGGGTTCGCTGAATAAATCAAAACCATCTTAAAACAAAAGTTTTAAGCATAGCTGTAAAGGTGTCAGGTATAGGGTATTAGGTTGGAAAATTACACCTGAAACCTGCAACCTGAAGCCTGAAACCTACTCACCTTTGCCCCTTGCCCTTCACCTAATGTCTAATAAAACTAAGCTAATTCTTTTAAAGTGGCTTCTAAAGAAGATAAAGCAGTTAAAACATCCCTTTCACTGACAAAGCCTAAGTGACCAATACGGAAGATTTTACCTTTAAGATGATCTTGACCACCAGCTAAAGCAATGTCATATTTTTTCGCCATAACTTTGCGAATGTCCTCCGCTTGATAGGTGACGGGCGCTACGGCTGTAATGGCTAAACTAGCGCACTCATCCTCAGCAAATAAAGGTAATCCTAATTCTTTAACTTTGGTTCTGGTGAGAGTTGTTAAGGCTTGATGACGGGCAAAAATATTGCTTAATCCTTCCTCTTTCATCATCTGTAAAGATGCTTGGAGGGCAAACATTAAATTGATGGGAGGAGTAAAAGGAGAACTATTTTCAGCATTAGCTTTTTTATAAGAAGCTAAATCAAGGTAGAATTTTGGTAAAGTGGCGGTTTCATAAGCCTTCCATGCTTTGTCACTCACAGCAATAAAACCTAAACCGGGAGGAATCATATAGCCTTTTTGGGAACCAGAAGCCACCACATCTAAGCCCCAATCATCAATAGGAACATTTACCGCTCCTAAACTGGTGACAGCATCAACTATAATCAATGCTTCGCCGTGCGCTTTAACGTATTTATTAATGGTTTCTAAGTCATTTAATACTCCCGTGGAGGTTTCCGAGTGGGTAATAATAACAGCTTTGATTTTTTTCTCAGTATCCGCTTCTAGTCTTGTTTTGAAGTCTTCTGGGTTTAAAGGTTGTCCCCATTCGGCGGTAATTTCTTCTACTTCTAAGCCAAATTTACGGCTCATTTTTACCCAGCGCTCTCCAAACTTACCATTATTCCCTACTAAAACACAGTCACGGGCGCTGAGGAAATTAATAATACCAGCTTCCATGGCCCCTGTACCTGAAACACACAGGGTTAAAACCTCATTGCTGGTTTGATGTAACCATTTTAAATTGTCGTTCAATTCGGCAATAATTTTACTAAAGTCACCGCTACGATGCCCGATGGGGTGTTGCGCCATCGCTAATAATACTCTTTCCGGAACTGGAGTAGGTCCCGGGATCATTAACATTAATTTATCTTGCATATCATTTTCTATTTAACATAACTCTAAAGCCTCGTCACCGTCAATTATCCATTGTCCATTGTCCATTGTCAATTATCCATCGTCCATTCCTTCAGTAATCTTAATCACTTTCACAAAAAATACTTATTCACACAAATTAACAAAACTTTACCTAGTCATAGTAAAATATACTCACTAATAAAAAAATAATGATAGTAAATATATGATAGCGGCTCAATTTCCTTGGCTCACCGCAATGATCGCACTCCCTCTGGTGGCGAGTTTACTTATCCCTTTCTTTCCAGATAAAGACGGCAAAACTTTGAGATGGTATGCGTTAGGGGTAGGCATCGCTGATTTTGTCTTGATGTGTTATGTATTTTGGCAACACTACGACATCAACAATGCCGATTTACAGTTAGTAGAAAAATATAGTTGGATTCCTGAAATTGGTTTGAGTTGGGCGGTATCAGTGGATGGTTTATCCATGCCCTTGGTGTTATTAGCAGGTTTTGTGACTACTTTGTCCATTCTTTCGGCTTGGCAGGTGGATCGTAAACCGAAATTATTTTATTTTTTAATGTTATGGTTATATGCGGCGCAAATTGGTGTATTTGTTGCCCAAGATGTTCTTTTATTATTTATTATGTGGGAACTTGAGTTAGTTCCTGTTTATTTATTAATTTCTATTTGGGGTGGGCAAAAACGTCGTTATGCTGCCACTAAGTTTCTTTTATATACTGCTTTAGCTTCTATTTTTATTCTCATCGCTGGTTTAGGTATGGCGTTGACGGGCGCTGGAGATATTACTTTTGATATGGTGGAGTTGGGCTTAAGGGATTATCCTTTAGGTTTAGAATTGTTACTCTATGGTGGTTTGTTGGTAGCTTTTGGTGTCAAACTAGCGGTTTTTCCCCTTCATACTTGGCTACCTGATGCCCATGGGGAAGCATCTTCTCCCGTATCAATGGTTTTGGCAGGTGTATTGCTGAAAATGGGCGGTTATGGTTTAATTCGTCTCAATTTGGGTTTATTACCTGATGCCCATGCTTATTTTGCTCCTCTATTAGTGATTTTAGGGGTAGTTAATATTATTTATGGCGGTTTTGCTTCTTTTGGGCAAACTAATATGAAGCGTCGTTTGGCTTATTCTTCCGTGTCTCACATGGGTTTTGTGCTAATTGGTATTGCTTCTTTTTCTGATTTGGGTATCAGTGGGGCGATGTTACAAATGCTTTCCCATGGTTTGATTGCTGGTTTGCTATTCTTCCTTGCTGGGGTGACTTACGATCGTACTCGTACTATGTTTTTCGATGAAATGGGTAATATTGGTAAGGTGATGCCAAAAGTTTTTGCTTTATTCACGATGGGCGCTATGGCTTCTCTGGCTTTACCCGGGATGAGTGGTTTTGTCAGTGAGTTGGCTGTATTCGTAGGTTATAGTAATAGTGATGTTTACGGTAGCAATTTCCGCACGATAACAGTAATTTTAAGTGCCGTGGGTTTAATTCTTACTCCCATTTATCTTTTATCTATGTTACGTCAGTTGTTTTACAGTTCGGATCAAACTCTGATGTGTAATGTGGATGTATCTATGGATGCTTTTAATGCAGATAATGATGAAGCGGTGTGTTTTGGTACTAATTGCGTTTTACCTATGTTTGCTAAATATGAGGATGCGAAACCGAGAGAAATTTTTATCGCTGTTTCTTTTTTAATTCTGATTATCGGTATTGGTTTATATCCCAAGTTGGCAACTCAGCTTTATGACGTGAAAACCGTGGCTATTAATACGGAAATTCGTCAGTCTTATGAACAAATCGCTGTCACTAATACTCGTTTTGTAGCTGATTTTGCTGAGAGTAATTAACAATTGATAATTATGGGGCTTTTGTGAAACGTGTTTTGGGCTGGAAGCTCGGTAATTTGGTGAAATTGTGGAAAATGTTTAATGTTGGGTTACGCTTCGCTAACCCAACCTACGAGTTTTAATTAGGGTTTGCTGAATAAATCAAAACCCTTGTCAAATAAAGGTTTAAGCACAATAAAACTCAAAAAAAGTGCCAAAAATAATCTTTTTTCGCCAAAGAATCTGTATTTCTGATCCCCTAATCAAAAATTTTTGATACAAATAAGCAATTTATGAAAAATAAAGATTTGGCTTAACTCTTTAATGTATAAGCATTTCACCTGAAACCTGACACCCAAAGCCTGACACCTCCCCTCACCAAAATACTTTTTCAGCAACCCCTAATTATTGGTTTTGCCTTTCCTTGTTACAGGGGAGGGCTTTTTTAATTGTTGATTAATGGAGTGATTTTTGTTTTAAAATAGTATTAACTTTTGTTAACGATTTTTCACAAAACTATTTCTTTTTATTCATAATGTCATTTTTTAAACCGCAACAGCCGATTTTACAACTAAAACGTTTATCATTGAGTGATGAACAGTTACAGTTAATGAAGTGTCGGCAGTTCAAATCTCCATGGTTTTTGCCTCTCTGTGGACTTTATACTTGTATTGATCAAAGTATGGTGGTTTGGGGGGTTATTTGTGGCGTTATTTTTGTCAGCGCCCATCTCTTTCCTCTTAGTTGGCTGAATCAAGCGATTATTTGGACTATTTTAACGGTGGTGGGCGCTGGAATTACCTTAGTTTTAACTTACGGTTGGAGTAAGGTGGAAGGCTTACGGTGGTTGTTGTGTGCTTGGCTTATTTTAATGGTGGGGGGGGTGTGCGCTACGGATTTTGCCATTCTGCTTCATTGGGGATGGTTACTATTAAATTTGTGTAGTTTTTGGTTAATTTTAAGTAGTATTGGTTATCTTTTAACGGGTTTTGCTTTACATTCAAGGGCTTTCTTTCTTGCTTGTTTTATTCATCTGGGTGCAATTTTCTTTCTTTCTGTGGTTTCTCCATGGCAATTTTTATTTACTGGTATTGTCATGATGAGTAATTTATTCATTTTTGCGGAAGGGCATTGGGATATGATTTTACCCCAATCAAAAAATGATCATGATCATTCTTTGATTGTTGCTGAAAAGGTTTTTTTAATCGAATAATAAAGGTTTTAAAACCCCGTCTTTTAAAACGTGAGCAAAGAAACACGGTAACTCAAGCTATTTTTAAATTTACCTTTGTCCCTTGCCCTTTTCCTTTAGGAAGGAAGTAGTTTTTGTTTCCATGTTTGATAAAAATTGTTAAAATATATTAAGTTTTGGGGCTGTAGCTCAGTAGGATAGAGCAGTCGCCTCCTAAGCGACGGGCCGGTGGTTCGATTCCGCCCAGTCCTGTGTTTTTGAATCTCTCAGGGATTCGAGCTTTTGAATAATTGTTAATTATTTGTATATGAATCACATCAAAAAATTTACTTATAGTTTGTTCAGCTTTTTATTAGCTATCCTTATTCTCTTTCCTACCGGAGTGGGGGCGCTGGAATTAGGCAAAGATAGTTTTGTGGCTCAAGCTATTGATAAAACTGGTTCGGCGGTGGTGCGCATTGACACAGAAAAAACTGTTAATCGTGAACTAGACCCCTTTTTTAACCCATTTTTTGATGATCCCTTTGGGGGTGGAATGTCACCACCAAAAAAAATTGCGGGACAAGGTTCTGGTTTTATTGTAGATAGTGATGGTTATATTCTTACTAATGCTCATGTGGTAAGTGGTGCAGATAAGGTAACGGTTACTCTGAAGGATGGGAGAAGGTTTACAGGGCAAGTTACTGGCACGGATCAAATTACTGATTTGGCGGTGGTAAAAATTGATTCAGACGGTAATTTATTGCCTACAGCGCCCCTCGGTGATTCTGACCAAGTTAGGGTAGGAGACTGGGCTATTGCGGTGGGAAATCCTGTGGGATTAGACAATACTGTTACTTTGGGTATTATTAGCACCTTACATCGTTCGGCGGCAGAGGTGGGTATTAGCGATAAAAGAATTGATTTTTTACAAACTGATGCGGCCATTAATCCCGGTAACTCAGGAGGCCCATTACTGAATGCTGATGGGGAGGTAATTGGTATTAATACCGCTATTCGTGCGGATGCGATGGGTATCGGTTTTGCCATTCCTATTAATAGGGCGAAGGAATTACAACCCGTGTTGGCATTAGGGCGGGAAGTGCCTCATCCTTACATTGGCATTCAGATGGTGGATATTACCCCCGATTTGGCGCGCCTCAATAATGAAGACCCTAATTCTGCTTTTCTTCTTCCTGAAGTACAAGGGGTTTTAGTGGTACAAGTGTTTAATAATACTCCGGCGCAGAAAGCTGGTATTAGGCGGGGAGATGTGATCACTAAAGTTAACAATTTGCCGTTGAAGGGCGCTGGGGAGTTACAACAGTTGGTAGAAAAAGTGGGAATTAATCATGATCTTGGTTTATCTTTACTGAGGGGAGAAAATTCTCTAAATGTTAAAGTCAAAACCGCGCAATTAAATTCTTAAATAATTCACAATAATTGTCTAACAAGGGGTTTAAACCCCTTGCCAAAGATTTAAGCATAATAAAAATTTTTGTTCTTCTCAATAAAATTGATTATTATAAAACAATCGATAATAATAGGGAACAGTCAATCGACAAGGAAAGGATAACGTGAAAATACTGGTACTGGCATGGGAATTTCCGCCAAGAATCGTAGGAGGTATCGCTCGTCATGTAGCAGAATTATACCCTGAAATTGTTCGTCTCAATCATCAAATCCACTTGATTACAGTAGAATTTGGTAGCGCCCCTCGCACTGAAACCGTGGAGGGTATTAGGGTTTATCGAGCGCCCGTCACCCCCCATGACCACTTTTTTCAGTGGGTCAAAAACATGAATGATAGTATGTATCGACAGGGGGAAAAACTCATTGATAAAATTGGTACATTTGATTTAATTCATGCCCATGATTGGCTGGTGGCACAAAGCGCCATTAACTTAAAATTTCGCTACAAAATACCTTTAGTGGCAACCATTCACGCTACGGAATATGGCAGAAATAATGGTATTCACAACGAAAGTCAAGCCTATATTTTTCAAGAAGAAAATCATTTGATTTATAATGCTTGGCGCGTGATTGTCTGTAGCAACTATATGCGAGGGGAAATCCGTCGAGTTTTCAACTGTCCAGAAAATAAAATAGACGTAGTTTATAATGGCATTCGTGCGGAAAAGAAAAAACATCCCCCCTATTTTGACCATCAAACTTTTCGCCGTCGATTCGCTAATGATGAAGAAAAAATTGTCTATTATGTCGGTAGAATGACCTATGAAAAAGGGGTACAGGTGTTATTAAATGCAGCGCCCTCCATCCTTCATCAAACCCATGGCAAGGTAAAATTTATCATCATCGGTGGTGGTAATACTGATACTATGAAAGCCCAAGCGGGAAGATTAGGTATTTGGGATCGATGTTATTTTACTGGATTCATGTCCGATGATGACCTCGATAAGTTTCAAACCGTGGCGGATTGCGCCGTGTTTCCCAGTCTTTATGAGCCTTTTGGCATTGTGGTGCTGGAAAGTTTTGCCTCAAAAGTGCCTGTGGTGGTGTCTGACACGGGGGGATTACCAGAGGTGGTGCAACATGGCAAAACCGGCATTACTACCTATGCTAATGACTGTCATTCCCTCGCTTGGGGCATTTTAGAGGTGTTAAATAATCCTGAGTATGCTCAAATGTTAGTACAAAATGCCTATGATGATGTTAAACATCGTTTTCACTGGTCTAAACTTGCCCAACAAACTGTTATGGTTTATAGTCTTATTCTACAACAACGGCGCACTACCACTTGGCATTAAAAGGGCAAAGGGAAAAGGGCAAGGGGCAAAGGTTTAAATAGGGGTTGCTGAAAAAGTATTTTGGTGAGGGGAGGTGTCAGGTATCGGGTGTTAGGTATTAGGTGAAAGAATTGACAAAAAAATATCTTAATTGATTTTTTCGGTTCAATTTTTTATTCCAATTATATCATCGTCTGAAAATTACACCTGAAACCTGCAACCTGCAACCTGAAACCTGCCCTTTCAACTGTTAATGTCTATCAATATTGAGGTTTGATGACAAGTTGCATGGTCAGGATAATGGTTATAATGAATGTAAAAACCTTTGATTTCTGGTAATTTGATGACTACTACCCCTGATTTTCTTCAACATCTTAACAGCGCCCAACGCCGTGCCGTCGAACATTTTACTGGACCTTTATTAGTGGTGGCGGGCGCTGGTTCAGGAAAAACAAGGGCTTTAACCTATCGTATCGCTAATTTAATTAAAACTCACCAAGTAGCGCCCGATAATATTTTAGCGGTGACATTTACCAACAAAGCCGCGCGAGAAATGAAGGATAGAATCGAGTTAATTTTTGCTCAGGGGAGGGCGCTGGAAAGACATCAACAACCCCTCGAATCATTAAGCGAATTAGAACAAAAAAATATCAAATCAAAAGTTTATCGAAGTGTCATTAAACCCCTTTGGGTAGGCACTTTTCACAGTTTGTGTGCCAGAATTTTACGCTTTGACATCAATAAATATCAAGATGAAAGAGGTAGAAAATGGGAGCGTAATTTTACTATCCTTGATGAATCAGACGTACAAAGCATCATTAAGCAAATTGTCACCAAAAAATTAAACCTTGATGACAAAAAATTTGACCCTAAAAAAATGCGTTATGGTATTAGTAATGCTAAAAATTTAGGTTTTTCTCCCAAACAATTTGCCTTAGAAAATAATGACTATAAAGGTCGAGTATTAACAGAAATTTATGAAGAATATCAAAACGAATTAGCTAAAAATAACGCCCTTGATTTTGATGATTTATTATTAATTCCTGTGCGAATTTTTGAGCAAAATGAATCAATATTAGGTTATTGGCATCAACAATTTAGACATATTTTAGTAGACGAATACCAAGATACTAACCAAATTCAGTATCGCTTAATTCAACTTTTAGCTACTAATAATGAACCTAATAAAAAAGAATGGAATTGGCAAAATCGTTCTATTTTTGTGGTAGGAGATGCCGATCAATCTATCTACTCTTTTCGCATGGCAGATTTTACTATTTTGTTAAATTTCCAAGATGATTTTGGCGATGGTTTAAGGGATGATGAAACAGAAAGTATGGTAAAATTAGAGGAAAATTATCGCTCCAGAGAAAACATTTTACAAGCCGCTAATCATTTAATTGAAAATAATAGTCAAAGAATTGATAAAGTATTAAAAGCTACCCGTGATACAGGGGATAGTATCTACTGTTATCGGGGTGATAATGAAAGGGAAGAAGCCTCCTTTGTAGTTAGAAATATTGAAACTTTAGTCAGAGAAAATCCTGAATTAAGTTGGGGCAAATTTGCAATTTTATATCGTATTAATTCTCAATCAAGAGCTTTTGAAGATGAATTAATTAGACGTAATATACCATACAATATTGTGGGGGGTTTTAAGTTCTATGAAAGGAAAGAAATCAAAGACGCTTTAAGTTATCTAAGACTAATTGTTAATCCTGCTGATACGGTTAGTTTATTACGGATTATTAATACTCCAAAAAGGGGTATCGGTAAAACTACCATTGATAATTTGGTTACTGCTTCTCAGGAGTTGAATATGCCTTTATGGGAAATCATTAACGATCAAACCACCGTTAATACTATAGCTGGTAGAGCATCAAAAAAAATTACTGAGTTTGCCGAGATTATTAAAAGTTGTCAAGAAAACTTAAAAGAAACTTCAGCAGATGCTATTTTACAGGAAATTTTAGACACTTCTGGTTATTTACAAGATTTACAACAACAAGGCACAGATGAAGCGGATAATAGGCGAGATAACCTCAATGAGTTGCTTAATGCCATGTTGCAGTTTCAGGAAGATAATGAAGATAATAGCCTCGAAGGATTTTTGAGTAGTGCGTCTCTTTCTTCAGATTTGGATAACTTAGACGAAGGGCAGGAAATGGTATCGTTAATGACGTTACACTCTGCTAAAGGTTTAGAGTTTCCCATCGTCTTTTTAGTGGGATTTGAGCAAGGTTTATTACCCCATAATCGTAGTTTAAATGATCCTCTTAGCTTGGAGGAAGAAAGACGTTTATGTTATGTTGGTATTACAAGGGCGCAGGAGCAGTTATTTTTAACCCATGCCAGAGAGCGTTATACTTGGGGAAATGTGGATTCCTGCGCCCCTTCTCAATTTTTAAGCGAGTTACCGAAGGATTTACTCTGCACTAATGTGAAATCTCATTCTCCTGTAATGGTGAAAGAAGTTGAGGAAAAGGTGGATGATACTCCTTTTGATTGGCAAGAGGGAGATCGATTGTACCATCCTACTTTGGGTTATGGGGTGGTAATCAGTATTTTAAGTTTAGGAAAAAAGACTACTATTGTGGTTAATTTTGAGGTGGGGAAAAAGATTATTAATCCTAATCACAGCAAGATTGTTAAGGTAATGGATAATTGACAATTGATAATTGATAATTGATAATTAATTATTTCGTTTTGAGTTATTTCAAGTTTGTTTGAACACTTACAAATTAGTAATATCAATGTCTTAGTTCAATTTATTGAAAGATCGGGCTATTAGCCGTGTAATTCATTACACGGTGGGTAAAGTGCGAAGATATAATCTATTTGTAACTAATTATCCGAACTTGATATTATTCAATAAAATTTGGTTAATTCAGAAAAGTTATAGGCTGGATTATTGCCATGTTGCTTTGTTAAAAATAGTAAAATTTCCACTGCATAATCAGGATAACCAAGAATATCAGAGATACAAGCTAATTTTAATAATTGCTGAGGTTGAGTTTTAAATATTGAAGAAGGAGATAAAAAAATATCTCGCAAATATAACGCATCTGCCCACAAAAGTTGACCTGTTTTTTCTTTAGAATATATCTCAGAAACGGATCGAGGGCGCCGACACATGGGATGTTCCATAATTAAATCAAATAAGCTAAAGTCATAAGGCTGTAAAAATATATCAATATCACTAAATAAGGGTTGATTTTTATACATTTTTGTAAATTCTACTTCTAATTCTAAAGCTAAAATAGTTTTGCTTAAAAGATGGAGGGCGCCCTTCACCACATCCAATTCTGCCCCTTGTACATCAATAGATAAAAAATCAATTTCTGTGATATTTTCCTGCTGACAAAAAATATCTAATGTGGTAGTTTCTATTTCTACAGAAAAATCAAGTTCAAAATGTTCTCCAAATCCAGCAAACCTTTGTAAATACTCATGATTAGGCTCATATAAAGAGGTGCAGTCAATGCCTTTTGTCACATATAATGTTTTTTCTGTAGGTGATTCACTTAGTGCTAAAGGGAAATGTTTTTCCCACCAATTAATGTTTCTTTGTTTGAGATTTTCATTGGCAATTAAACAAGCATCTTCGTCAGCATCAAAACCATAAATTTTCAAATTTGGAGCTAATATCTGCCACTTTCCGCTACCAAAATCATCTTCTATTCTCATTTTACGAGAACCGACAATAAAAATAGTAAATTCTAAGCCTTGTAAATAACCTTTTTCCTTTAGCTTTGATACTATTTCCATAGTGATTTTTGACTTTGGTTAATTAATTTTTAGATTTAAATCTAAGTTATTTTAATAATAAATTTTGTCGTTAATTTTGGTTTTATCTGTTAAGTTGTAAATAACTAAAAAAGCGGAAACTATTGCTTTATGTCAGGGCTATTTCATTCTAAAAACTTCTATAAGTTTATCTAATGATTGAGAACAAAGCCGTTGTGCCTGAGCCATATTAGTCCAACCATATTCTCTATAAAGATTTAGTGCCATATTTCGTGCTTGTACGAATAATCCTACTAACGGACTGGTTCTAATTCTTGATGCATCTTCTCCCTGAGTTACATCTCTTACATAATGAACCTTGTTCTCCACCCCCCAATAGCCACGAATTCTCCTTGCCAAATTTTGGGCACCTTCCTCTAATGACGTTATATAATATCTTGTCTCTTCCGTTACCACTAACATATCTGAATAAATCTCTATTCGTTCTGATTCCACTTTTATTAATGTTTTTAGCCCTGGCCATTGTCTAAAAAAGATAGAAAGTTACCCACTTGAAATTCAATAAGCATGATTGATATTATCACCTTTTTTTATTACGCTAATACTTAAATATTAGAGCATAACGTTAATAGAATGCAATTTTTGACTCAAACGAAAATCTATAAATCAATCAAACCTTGATAGACTTGATACAAAACCCTTGTTCATGACCTTGATATGCTTAAAATAGTAAATTATAGAAAAAAATAAGCATAAATACTATGACTTGGTTAGAAACATACCATCAACACGCAGAAGAAAGAAGTAAATTAGGTATTCCTCCGTTACCCTTAAATGCCCCTCAAACCTCACAACTATGTGAAATGTTGCAGAATCCCCCAGAGGGATTAAAAGAAGAATTATTAATGCTACTGCGTGACAGAATCCCCCCCGGAGTTGACGAAGCATCCTACGTTAAAGCTGGATTTTTAACCGCTATCGCTAAAGGTGAATTAACCTCCCCCGTCATCTCTAAACAAGGCGCTGTGAGTTTATTAGGCACAATGATGGGCGGTTATAACGTGCAATCCCTGATCAATTTATTAAAATCCAAAGATACTAATGTCGCCTCAGAATCAGCAAATGCTTTAAGCAAAACCCTGTTAGTATTCGATGCCTTTAACGATGTCTTAGAATTATCGGAAACTAATCCCTATGCTAAACAAGTAATTGACGCATGGGCAAATGGTGCATGGTTTATCAGTAAGCCGAAAGTGCCTGAATCCATCACCGTGACAGTGTTTAAAGTTGAGGGAGAAACCAATACAGATGATCTATCCCCAGCGCCCTCCGCCACCACCAGACCAGATATTCCTTTACACGCACTGGTGATGTTAGAATCAAGAATGCCCGACGGGTTAAAAACTATCGCTACATTGAAAGAAAAAGGGCATCCTGTCGCTTATGTCGGTGATGTAGTTGGTACAGGCTCATCTCGTAAATCCGCCATTAACTCCGTATTATGGCACTTGGGCGAAGAAATTCCCTTTGTACCCAATAAAAAATCTGGCGGTTATATCTTAGGAGGTAAAATTGCACCCATTTTCTTTAATACTGCCGAAGATTCCGGCGCCCTCCCCATCGAATGTGACGTTAACCAATTTAACACAGGGGATGTTATCACCATTTACCCCTACGAAGGCAAAATCACCAACGAAAACGGCGACACCTTAACTACTTTTACCCTCAAACCTGAAACCATTTTAGATGAAGTGAGAGCAGGTGGCAGAATACCCCTGTTAATCGGGCGCGCTTTAACCGATAAAACCCGTCAGGCTTTAGGATTAGCACCTAGTACCCTTTTTGTACGCCCCAGCGCCCCTGCTGATACGGGTAAAGGGTTTACTTTAGCTCAAAAAATGGTCGGTAAAGCCTGTGGCGTGGAAGGCATCCGCCCCGGCACTTCTTGCGAACCAATGATGACTACGGTAGGTTCTCAGGATACTACAGGACCTATGACCAGAGATGAGTTAAAAGAATTGGCTTGTTTAGGTTTCAATGCTGATTTAACCCTGCAAACCTTCTGCCATACCGCCGCCTATCCCAAACCTGTGGACATCAAAACCCATAAAGATTTGCCTGATTTCTTCTCCAATCGTGGTGGCGTTGCCTTACGTCCGGGGGATGGTATCATTCACTCTTGGTTAAATAGAATGTTATTGCCTGATACAGTCGGCACTGGGGGCGATTCCCACACTCGTTTCCCCCTCGGTATCTCTTTCCCTGCTGGTTCTGGTTTAGTGGCTTTCGCGGCGGCGTTGGGCGCTATGCCTTTGGATATGCCTGAATCGGTTTTGGTGAAATTTACGGGGGAATTACAACCGGGTGTTACTTTGCGCGACATCGTTAATGCGATTCCTTGGGTGGCAATGCAGGAAGGCAAGTTAACCTACGGGCAAGGCGACAAAATCAATGTCTTTAACGGGCGCATTATGGAGATGGAAGGTTTACCAGATTTGAAGGTAGAACAGGCTTTCGAGTTAACGGATGCTACGGCGGAGCGTTCTTGTTCTGGTAGTACAATTAAACTAAGTGAGGAAACGGTAGGGGAATATCTGCGCTCTAATGTCAGCTTATTGAAAAATATGATTGCAAGGGGTTACGCTGATGCGCGCACTTTGTTGCGCCGTATTGCCAAGATGGAGGAGTGGTTGGCTAATCCTGCTTTGATGTCTGCGGATGAGAATGCGGAATATGTGGATACTATCACGGTTAATCTCGATGAAATTAAAGAGCCGATTGTGGCAGCGCCTAATGATCCTGATAATGTTAAATTAATGAGTGAGTGCGCTGGGGATAAAATCGATGAGGTGTTTATCGGTTCTTGTATGACTAATATTGGTCATTATCGGGCAGCTGCGAAAATTCTGGAGGGCGCTGGTACTGTGAAGGGGCGTTTATGGATTTGTCCTCCCACCCGTATGGATGAAACACAGTTACGCAATGAGGGGGTTTACGGTGTGTTTGCCAGTGCTGGCGCGCGCACGGAAATGCCGGGATGTTCTCTCTGTATGGGTAATCAAGCCCGTGTGGAGGATGGCGCTACGGTGTTTTCTACTTCTACTCGCAATTTTAATAATCGCATGGGCAAGGGCGCTAGGGTTTATCTCGGTAGCGCTGAGTTGGCGGCGGTGTGCGCTTTGCTTGGTAAAATTCCCACTGTGGAAGAATATATGGCGATTGTTAATGAAAAAATCGATCCATTTAAGGGTGATTTATACCGTTATTTAAACTTCAATGAAATCGATAATTTTGAGGATGAAGGGCGCGTTATTGCCTTAGAAGATATGCCGAAAATTGAGGACATTTTAGGTATGCCAGTCGGTGCTAAATAATTAATTTTTAGGTGGGCACTGCCCACCAATTGCAACGTGTATTACTACAATATAATATTTTTTTAAGAAAACTTTGAAAAAATAATCAGCTATTTAACTGTGCTTAAATTTTTAAAAATCCCATAAGATAGAATATGCCTCAAAAAAATAATCCAGATCAATTAACATTATTTTCTGACTTGTTTTCCCAATCTCAAAAAGAAGAGGAAAAAACTGATGTTTCTCAACCAAATTCAACTAAGAAGAAAAAAAATAAGAATACATCTAAATATCAAAATGTTATAGAAGAAAATATACCTCAGCAAAAAGAAATAATTGAAGAAAAAAAATCTAATAAAGAAAACATAGGTTTATTTTTACCCTTTACTTATGAAGATATTATCAAAAAAATAGGTGAAAAAAAATCAAGACTTCCTGATTTAATCGTTCCTGTTACTGAATTTGAAGAACAAATAATTCAAGTCTTAGCCGATATGAAATATAATGGTTATTTACTCTTTCTGTATGGTGTTTCTGGTGTTGGAAAATCAACTTTTATTAGTTCTTTACAATTTCAAAGACATATTCCAATATCACAAATAGCTCCGATTGATGCAAGTAAATTAGTGGCAGAGATAAATTCACCTTTAAAGTTACAAGAATTAATAAAAGCTATAAAATCGGAAATAAATAAATTTTTTTCTGAGCATAATGGTGATGATGGTCAATTATGTATTGTTATTGACTATTTAGAAAATTTATCAGATGAGGATCAAAATAATGTCAGAGCATTTTTTCGAGATTTAAATAGTTTACTTCGTAAATCTTCTGTTTTAATTATTTGGCCTGTAACAGTTCAAAAAGATTTAGACAATATGCAAAATTTGGCTAAAAATTACTCTAGTACTATATTTCATAGAAGACTACCGTATATCAATTTTACTGGACCACCCCTTAATGAATATGCTAATATAGCAAAAAAAACAATTATGTTATTGAATGATGGTAAAAGTTGTTATGAATTTCAGTTAAATGATTCTGATTTTGAAAAATTAAAAAATGATTATGAAAATAAACCAACCGAAAAACGTCTGATTAGAGATTATTTAAAAGATATAAAAAATTTATGGGAAGAAAGAACAAGATATGTTTCTGAATTAATTAAATCGATACCAAAACCGACAGAAGTATGGTTTATTTTTTCTTATCCAAAAGCGGAAGATGTTATTGCCCGTTTTGCTAAACAAACTCCAGAAATAATAGAAGAAATGTGGAATGCTGATTATAAATCACTTTTTGCTTATATTGGGAATAATCAAAGGGAAGCTACTTGGAAACCTCAGCGTCTCACACTTGCATTGAGTACTTATTTACTTACAACGAAGATAATGTATTTACCCACAAATGCTTTCGTTAGCTGTATTGCAGGTTATTTTCAAGAAGCAAATATACCCATAGAAAGACCAGAATTAATTGATAAATGTGGAAATTATCGTATTCATCCTAGCTGGTTTGGGAAAAAAAGAGTTGAAAACACTCTGAAAACAACTCCTCTGTTTTTGCAACTATCTAATATTCCAACCAGACCCGGTTTTCGCTCAAGTGGAGCAGTACCTACTGCATTGACAAATGCTCAACAACCCTTTGAACAATTCAATAAAGATATTTCTAGTAAAAAAATAAGTGATCAACGCTTTAATCATGCTATTTGTTTAGCGTTAAAAGACGCATTTAAAGATGATTTACAATTAACATTTAAACACGAAGTTCCACATCCATTTTTACGCAATATTAAGCCAGATATATTGATAGAAAGTGAGAGAAAACTTATTTGTTTAGAGTTTTGTTATACAAATAATAATACTCCTGGATATGTTGCGGATTATGTTTTAAGAAAACTAGATAAGTATATGAAACAAATTGAAGATAATTTCGGGCTTCCTGATGATTTTTCTTGGTAAATAATAAAACAGTAAAAATCATAATTTTAATAAAAATGGATATAGTATTAGTTGATTATAAATGAATAATAAAAACCTTAAAGTTTTAGATTTATTTGCTGGTGCTGGAGGCTTTAGTTTGGGATTTAAACTAGCAGGATCTGATATTGTAGGAGCAATTGAACAAGACAAATGGGCTTCAGAAACTTTTGCATATAATCATACAATGGCTAAAGTAATCACTGAGAAAATAGAAAATATTACTGATGCTAATTTATTAGAAATATTTGATTCTGAATCACCTAATATTATTTTGGGTGGGCTTCCCTGTCAAGGTTTTTCTATTTGCACTAAAAATGCGGGTGATCCTAATGATCATCGTAATTCTTTATTTTCTGAATTTATCAGAGTGATAAAACTATTTAAACCAGAATATTTAATAATTGAAAATGTACCTAACTTATTAAAAGCCGAGAATCACGATAAACAATTAATTATCGATCTGATTTTTCAAAATTTACGAGAATTAGGCTACAACGTATATTATGATATTTTAGAAGCAACAAATTTCGGTATTCCTCAAATTAGAAAAAGACTATTCATTATTGGTTCAATTCATCCTCTAAAACAGCCATTTCCTAAACCTACTCATTATCTTGATTATGAAATATTACCTATTTTTCAAACTATGCTAAAAAAATGCCCTACATTATGGGATGCGATCGCCGATTTACCCGAAATTTCTGCTAGAGAGGGTGCAGAAGAAATGGATTACACAAAATCTGCTAATCACGAATATCAAATACAAAAGCGTTTGGGTTCACCAAAGGTTTATAATCATGTAGCAATGAAGCATTCTAAACGTACGGTTGAGCGTTTTTCTTTAATGTCTCATGGTGATTCTTTAGCTAATATTCCTGAACATTTAAAACCATTTAAAAGAAATAATCAAGGGGTAATTTCTGATAAAGTTTATGACCAAAATAGTCGAAGAATGCACCCCGATAAACCATGTCATACTATACCTGCTTCTTTTTATGCTAATTTTGTTCATCCCTATCAACATCGAAATTTTACGGCGAGAGAAGGAGCGAGAATCCAATCTTTTCCCGATTGGTATATTTTTAAAGGAAAACCCACAGTTGTTAGTCAAAAATTATTACAAAGAGAAGGAAGATTTGATGAAAAATATCTCTGTCAATATAATCAAATTGGTAATGCTGTTCCTCCACTATTAGCCAAAGCGATTGCCGAGAATTTATTACAACAAATCTAAATTTAAGAGGTACTAATTATGTATGTTCATGGTCATAATTTAAAACAAAAAGAAACACACAAAACTAAATATACTGATCCTGAATCTCGACAATTTCTTCAAGAAATTCGTATTCAATATGATAAATGGAAAAGAATTAATGAAAAATTAAAAGGAGCTTTTTCACAATCAACAGATCAAGATATTAAAATTATTAAACGTAGAGTTAAATTACTTAATATATATAAAAATTTTTTAGATCAACAAAAGTATGCTGAAAAATTTGATTCTCGTTCAAATTTGCATTCTTCAGTGTTAGAAGAATTTACTTTTTACTTATTTAAAGATTTAGTTTATGATATTTCTCCATCCACTTTATTAGGGAAAGCAAATACATTTAAAGATATATTTTTTCGTCCTAGTTCTTATCAAGAAATGGTAACAAAACCTAACGTAAGATTAGAAACAAAGGATCATGATTTTGTGATTGGCATAGATATTAAAGCTGATTTGATTTGTTTTGGAAGTCAACAAGTAGAAACCCATCATTTTCAAATACCCGCAGTTGCAATCGAATGTAAAACTTACTTAGATAAAACTATGTTAGAAGGTGCTTCCAATGCAGCAGAACAGCTAAAATTACGGAATCCTAATGCTATTTATATTATTGTTGCTGAATGGCTTAAATTAACAGATTCGATTAACTTACAAAAATTTAAAGTTGATCAAATTTATGTTCTCAGAAAACAAAAAAATACAGATCGAGAATTTCGTTATCTGGAAACTTATCTGAAAAATCCAATTTACGATGATGTTGTCATTCATTTGTTTGAAATAGTTAGAAAACATTTAACTACTGATTGGGAAAAAGGATTAGAACAGGGTTTAGATAGAGGATATTTAATCTTATAAGCTAAGACGCACCTATTTGGCAAGATCAAACCTTTTACAGCAAGGGATTCAGAACTAAAAAAAGGAAGATTAAATGCGTCTTAGCTTATGACTGTATAATTGTAAATACCTAAAACTTTCTGAAATTGATAATCAGTATCGTGTAATTTACTCTGTTCACACACATAAAATTATGTTAAAAACTTTTAGGGCTATTTTGAAAAATAATTATATTGAATGGCTTGAAGAAAATCCGATTATGGAATTAGATACTTCTGTTAAAATTCATGTTACTTTCTTAGAAGAAACAGCCACAAATCAAAACAAGTCTAACGGTCAAAAAATGACGGAAGCACTTAACAAAATAGCTAAAAATGGCAATTTTGCTGATATTGATCCCCAAAAGTGGCAACTGGAAAATCGACAAGATCGAAACCTTCCCTATCGTGATTAAATTATGTTAATTGACAGTAATATCATCATTTATGCCGCACAACTAGAAAATGAGTTTTTAAGGGAATTTATTAGCAAAAATTCTCCCTATGTTTCTGCTCTTTCTTATGTTGAAGTACTGGGTTATCATAAATTAACTGATAATGATAAAGCTCATTTTGAGGAGTTTTTTAAGGCTTCTGAAATTTTACAAATTTCTCAACCTATAATTGATCAAGCTGTAAAACTAAAACAAATAAAAAAATGTCTTTAGGCGATGCGATTATTGCAAGTACAGCAAAGGTTTATAATTTAACACTCATAACTAGAAATATTGATGATTTTAGTTGGATTAGTGAATTAAAAGTATTGAATCCTTTTGATAGTTTTTAAGTGTATAGTTATCACACATCTCTAACATAATTTACGGAGAAGGGCGCTGGAGTTTATCTCAGTGGTGTTGAGTTAAGGTGGTGGGCGCTGGTTTTTATCTCTGTGGTATTGAGTTGGGGTGGAGGGCGCTTTGCTTGGTAAAATTTCCACTATGGAGGAATATATGGCGATGGTTAATGAAAAAATCGATCCTTTTAATAGTGATTTATACCGCTATTTAAACTTGAATTCTATATCGACATTTAATTATGCTTATTTCTAATCATAGTCTTTCTTCTCAGCCTTGTCCCTGTGGAAGTCAAAAACCATTAAATCAATGTTGTGATGTCTATCTACAAGGACAATTACCAGCGCCCTCCGCCGAAAAACTGATGAGATCGCGCTATACTGCTTACTGTCTTAAAAATATAGATTACCTATTCAACACAGAACATCCTAAGTACCGCAAACCCAATAGTAGAGCAATGATTACGGCTACTGCTAATAGTCTTATCTGGCGCAGTTTAACCGTACTTAATACCGAAGGAGGCAAATCTGGGGATGAAGCAGGGATTGTTGAGTTTATGGCAGTATATCAAGAAGGAGAATCTCTTGCTCAACTGCACGAACGATCTAATTTTATTAAAGAAAAAGGTAAATGGTTTTACACTGATGGAGAAATTTTACCGCCCATTCAACCCAAGAAAAATGAACCTTGTTGGTGCAACAGCGGCAAAAAGTTTAAACAGTGTCACGGTAAACTTGGCTAAAAAAATATCCCTGTTAAATCCAGCTTTTGTGAGGTGGAGGGCGCTTTCCCTCGTGATTTGATAGGATGTTATCTTGTCTTTTTAAACTCTTTGACTCTTTTTCCACTAAAATAAAGAGGGAAAAATCAAGAAATTATCACAACAATCTATGTTTACCATTGACTTATTAGTTAGATACATTCCCATGCCCTTATCAGTGCAAAAAAATGAAGAAAGCGAAGCACAACAACTATATCAACATATCCTTGAGACAATTAAAAGCCCTACTCCTGAAATCATTGAGTTAACCTGCGATAAACAAACTGATAAAAAAATTGCTATTTTGAGCGATCAAATTACAGGAGTGATCATTTCTCAAAAAGATGGCGCTAACATGGGTTCTAAAGTACCCGGTTTTTTTGCTGCTCTTAGTGATAAGTAATACACTTGTTTTTATAGAGTTCATTTCTGATTAATTAACCACGTTTTTTGTTTCTCGCAAAGGCGCGAAGACGCAAAGAGAATCCTCCTAATAATCTAAAGTGTGGTTTAAGGAAATGAAAACTGCTGTAAACTGATAATTTGTCGAGGTAAGTATTGAAAAACAAGGCATTTTCAACACAATTTTGAGGGGGAAGATGGGATTTGGGTAAAATTCAACTGTTACTACATTTATGCGCACCATTTCGGAAATTAACCACAAAATCAGCCAAGGAAAAATAAACGTCTGTACCATTGAAGAATTAAAGGCGAAAGTCAAAAAGCAAGGCATAAGTAAAACTTATCAAGAAATTGATGTAGTTTGTACTGGTACCTTTGAACCGATGGAATCATCCGGAGCTATTATTAATCTAGGGCATACCGATCCACCTATCAAAATCCGTCAATGTTGGCTGGATGGTGTCCCTGCTTATGCAGGATTTGGGGCTGTTGATCTTTGTTTAGGGGCAACTATTCCCTCTGAATACGGCTCTAGTCATGAGTTAGGAGAAAATATACCAGCTAATTTACCTGAAAGGGGAGGGGCGCACGTCATCGAAGATTTAATATCGGGTAAAGCCGTTAATATTAAAGCCGTTGGGCAAGTTACCGACTGTTATCCCCGTGCTTCCTTTGAATCCACTATTACTAAAGATAGTATTAATCAGTTTTACTTATATAATCCTCGTAATTTGTATCAAAATTTTATAGTGGGGGTAAATGGAGGAGATCGAACTCTGTATACTTATTTAGGACCACTTTTACCCCGTTTAGGCAACGCTGTTTACTCTAGCGTGGGGGCGCACTCCCCCCTATTAAATGACCCCGATTTGGATGTGCTAGGCATCGGTACAAAGATATTTTTGGGGGGCGCTGAGGGTTTTATCGCTTGGGAAGGAACACAGCATTTCCCCTTACAAAAAAGATTAGCAAATCATACGCCTATTGGTCCGGCGGCTACGGTGGCATTGGTGGGAGATGCCAAGAAAATGACTCGTCAATGGGTGCGGGGTTGTTATTTTAAGAATTATGGTTCATCTTTGATGTTGGGGGTGGGGATTCCTATTCCTCTCTTGAGTGAAGAAGTTGTGGCGAGGTGCGCTGTAGAGGATAAGGATATTGTAGCGCCCGTCATGGATTTTTCCATTCCCCGGCGTGTGCGCCCTAGTTTTGGTTTAGCTAGTTATGCCCATCTTAAAAGTGGTAAAATTAAAATTGAGGGGCAAACAGTGCGAGTTGCTTCTGTGGCTAGTTTATACCTGTCAAGACAAGTTAGCCAAGCCTTGAAACAACGCATTTTAGATGGCGAATTTACCCTTACTGAAGCTGTAGCGCCCTTGCCTAAGCATAGCTCTTTTGTTGCTCAAGATGGTAGTTTTTAAAGGCTAATGAATTATGAATTATGAATCAATTAAAAATAATCTTAGTTCAATTTATTGAACGTAATCTCGTTGGTTCCGTGTAATTCATTACACGGTGGGTAAATTACGAAGACATAGAGTCTTTTTGTAACCAATTTCTGAACCTGATATAACTTAATTGCCACAACTTATTTAAACATTTTATAATACCGAAAGATATGGCAGATTCTATTATGTATCAAGAGGATGGTTATGTGGTTTTAGAGACTAACCAACCCGAACAATTATTAACAAAAAAAGAACTATCTACTAAACTTAAAAACATCTTAAAATTAGCTACAGATTTACCCCGTGATGTGCAAAAATATCCCACCATTGAAGCACAAGCCGATTATTTATTAGATAATTATTGCGAGTTTAATCTGGATGAGAATAGCTATTTACAATGGTATGTCGTGCGCTGGGAAAAAACTTAAAATAGGGGTTGCTAAAAAAGTATTTTAGTGAGGGGAGGTGTCAGATTTCGGGTGTCAGGTTTCAGGTAAAATGCTTATAAATTAAAGAGTTAAGCCCAATAGTTATTTTTCATAAATTGCTCATTTGTATCAATAATTTTTGACTGGGGTAGAGGAAAGAGGTAATTTTTAGAGAAAAAAGAGGAGTTGAGGTAGCTTTTATGGGTTTTATTATGCTGGAAGCCTTTACTTAACAAGGGCTTTGATTTATTCAGCACCACCTAAGTAGTTTGAAAAATATTTTGGATCATTTTTTTATCCAAATTAAGGGCAATATCTTCTAACTCTTGCACCTCATCAGTCGATAAACGCCACCCCAGCGCCCCTCGATTTTCTTCAGCTTGACTGGTATTTTTTGCACCGGGTATGGGAATTGTGCCTTGACAAATACACCAATTAAGAGCAACTTGTGCCATACTTTTTTGATGAATTAAAGCAAAATCATTTAATCTCATTAATAAAGGTTTTATTTTAGGTAATAACTGTTTAAATAACCATTTTCTAGTGCCTTTTGGTAAAGGAGTATTTTCCTGATATTTACCTGTTAATAAACCCAAAGTTAAAGGACTATAGGCAATAATTTGTATATTTAATTCTCGACATAAATCTTTCAATCCTAACTCAGAAATAGCATAAGTTGATAAAAGAGAATACTGTATTTGTAGAGTGCTAATTTTTACCCCTTCCCTCCGTAAAAATTCATAAGCCTTCATTAAATTATCAGGTCCATAATTAGATAAACCGATGGCTTTCACCTTTTTTTCGTGATATAACTGTGCTAAACCTCTTAATAACGGCTTCTCTTGCCAAGGTAAATATTTAGCAGGAGACCAGTGCATTTGTACTAAGTTCACTGGTCTGCCGAGACGTTGGGCGGATTTTTCACAGGCTTTCACCATGGATTGGGGTGTTAAGCGCCAAGGATATACAGCCAATTTGGTAGCAATAACTAAATTTTCCTTGTTTTTCCCTGCATATTCTTGAGCGAATTTTCCTAATAATAACTCACTGCGCCCTCCATAGCGCCCGGTGCCGTAAGAGTCTCCGGTATCGAACCAAGTTACACCATGGGATACATTGTCATTGAACACCCGTTGTAATTCTTCATCCATTGAGGGTTTGTAGCCCCATAGAAACTGATTTCCCCATGCCCACGTTCCGCACCCCATGGGTGATAAATTAACTCCCTCAGCAACGTTTATGGTAGATTCAATGAAGTTATCCATGTTTTAATAATTTTTAATACCTAAACTTTAATGATCAAAAAATAGAGGGTTTATAAATTTATCTTTTCAAGATGTAAATAAATTTAATGGTAATCTAATTTATTTGTAAGTTTACCTTTGCCCTTTGCCCTTTGCCCCTTTGATCAATTATCAATTAAATCAGTATTTTTTTGTAATGTTACCCTGACATCATCGATAGCGTGATTAAGCTGATTAATTTTTTCCTCTAAACTGAGGCGAGAATTTTCAATATTGTTATTATTTACTGTATAGTTATTAGCTTGTTTTTTTTCTTCCCTATCTTCATTTAATTCAGTTGTTTTTTTAGTGACAATTACACCAATAACACCACCAATTAACCCACCGATAACTGTACCGAATAAGAAGCCATTACCAAAACTATTTTTTTCACTCATATTATTTAATTAATGTATTATTTAGTATTAATCAATAGACTTCTCCCACAATAGCTATTTTCAGAGTTGAAGCCTGTAAGGGTTGAATATTATTCAACCCCTACGAAACCACAAAAAATAAATTCGGTCGATGTCTAATATTTATCAAGACTGATTCAGCTAAGTTTCACTTAATTAATTATTAGAGTGAGACAAACTAGCTCATACAATTTTACACCTTTGTCAGTTAATTCTCTACTTTCAAGGAGAGGATTTTCAAAACAGAGTGTTTTCACAAGTCGGGGCAAAATTGCCTTTGCCATGTGCTTTTTGCCCTTTTGGCTTACGATTACTATATAATCTAAGTGATTAACAATTATTTAAAATGCCAACATCGATAATGACATTTAAAAAATTTATTATTGGCTTACTTAGTATATTTTCCCTATTTAGTGTAATTTTTGCCCTTAGTCAAAGTGTATCCCAATCACAAGTACAATACCAATTAGAATTATATCAAACTAATCTACTCCTTAATGTGGCAGAATTTAAAGGAGATAAAGATGAGCAGATCGGCAATAATCTTCAGAGTTTAGCTGATAGTTTAGTCGGTATAAATCCTTATCAAACCGCAGAAAAACAATATATTAAAGCTCTCAATGGTTTGGATAATTATTCTAGCGAAAATGTAGCTAATTTAGTTGATAACCCTAGAGAAAATTTAGCTCAGAGCAATCAAGAAAATAGTCAAATTGCTAATGAAATTAAGCTAAAATTAGGCATTATTAAAGCCGTAGAAAATAATATAAATAAAGCCTCTCAATTATGGCAAGAAATTCCTCCCAGCGCCCTCCAAACTACCATTAATAATCTGTGGTTAAAACCAGAATTAATTGAAGAAAATAGTCAAGAAATAATCGAAAATAATCTTAAAGATTGGTTTAAATTAACTGCTTTAAAACAACTCTATACAGTAACAGATAATCAAAGAGAATTATCTATGGTGGCACAACAACAGCAGGAATTAGCCCAAAAAGCCATGATTCGGCTATTATTTCTCAGTGTTATACCCTTTGTCGGGGGGGTGACGGGCGCTGGATTACTGATATATTTAATTATTCAATGGTTACTGAAAAAAGATCAAGGTATTTTGGCAACTAATAGCGAAACATCTTGGGAATTGACATGGGATAGCGAAATCATTTTACAAGTGTTAGTAGTGGGTTTTTTCTTTATTTCTCAATTCGTTTTACCTATATTGTTTAGTGTCTCCGGCATTTCTCCTCTTGGTTTAGATATTCGAGGCAAAGCCTTTTATGTCTTACTCAGTTACGCAATGATGGCAGGAAGTGGTTTACTTGTTCTATATTTTTCCATCAAATCCTTTTTTCCCCTTCCCGAAGGTTGGTTTAAATGGGTAAACAAAAATTGGTTATGGTGGGGATTAGGTGGTTACGTTGTCGCAATTCCCCTCGTGTTTTTAGTGTCTCTCATCAATCAACAGTTATGGCAGGGAAAAGGAGGAAGTAACCCATTACTATTACTGGCATTAGAATCCCAAGATAAAATTACCTTGTTAATTTTCTTTGTCACCGCTTCAATTTTAGCGCCCCTCTACGAAGAAATAATGTTTAGGGGGTTTTTACTACCTTCTCTGACTCGTTATGTATCGGTGACGGGCGCTATTATAATTAGTAGTTTAATTTTTGCCTTGGCGCATTTAAGTTTAGCTGAAGTGTTACCTCTGACTATATTAGGCATACTTTTAGGAGTCGTTTATACTCGCTCTCGTAGCTTGTTAGCCTCCATTTTAGTTCATAGTTTATGGAATAGTGGCACGTTATTTAGTTTATTTACTTTGGGCAGTAATTTAAGTTAAGTTAAAAAAGGGCAAAGTTGAAAGGGCAAAGGGCAAAGGTTTTGAGTACAATAAAATCTTAAAAAAGTGCCAAAGATAGCCTTTTTCCTCTAAAAAACTGTATTTTTTCTATCCCAATCAAAAATTATTAATTCTAAATTCTACATTCTAAATTCTACATTTCTTCACCAAAATACTTTTTCAGCACTACCTAACTAATTATGCAACCAACAAATCCCGAACAATTTACCGAAAAAGCATGGGAAGCTATTACCAAAACTCCCCAAATTGCTAAAGAAAATAATCATCAACAAATAGAAACAGAACATCTGTTTCAAGCACTATTAGAACAACAAGGATTAGCTACCAGTATCTTTAATAAAGCTGATATTAGTATCAGTAAATTACAAACTAAAACAAACCAATTTATAGCTAGTCAACCAAAAGTTAAAAATGTTGGAGATTCCGTCTATTTAGGAAAGGCATTAGATAGACTTTTAGATAATGCTGAAAAATATCGTCAAGAATTTAATGATGATTTTATTTCAGTGGAACATATATTATTAAGCTATGCTAAAGATGACCGTTTTGGGAAAAATTTATTTAAAGATTTCAACTTAACAGAAAAACAACTAAAAACTATTATTAAAAATATTAGAGGTAGTCAAAAAGTGACCGATAAAAACCCCGAAGGAAAATACGAATCTTTAGAAAAATATGGGCGTGATTTAACCGACTTGGCAAGGCGTGGTAAACTTGATCCAGTTATCGGTAGAGATGATGAAGTGCGCCGTACTATTCAGATACTATCACGGCGCACGAAAAACAATCCCGTGTTAATCGGTGAGCCGGGAGTGGGCAAAACTGCTATTGTGGAAGGGTTAGCCCAACGTATCATTAACCGAGATGTACCAGAATCCTTGCTAGATCGTACCCTAATTAGTTTGGATATGGGGTCATTGATTGCAGGGGCGAAATATCGGGGGGAATTTGAAGAAAGACTCAAAGCAGTGTTAAAAGAGGTGACGGAATCGGAAGGTAATATTATCCTCTTTATTGATGAAATTCATACGGTGGTGGGCGCTGGGGCGACTCAGGGCGCTATGGATGCAGGAAATCTCCTCAAACCTATGTTAGCGCGCGGTGAACTGCGCTGTATTGGGGCGACTACGTTGGATGAATACCGCAAATATATCGAAAAAGATGCCGCGCTAGAAAGACGTTTTCAATCGGTATTTGTGGATGAACCTAATGTTATTGATACTATCTCAATTTTGCGCGGTTTGAAAGAGCGTTATGAAGTCCATCACGGGGTAAAAATTGCCGATAGCGCCCTTGTCGCAGCCGCAGTATTATCGAATCGCTATATTACAGAGCGTTTTTTACCAGATAAAGCCATTGATTTAGTGGATGAATCTGCGGCTAAATTAAAGATGGAAATTACCTCAAAACCAGAGGAATTAGATGAGGTTGATCGCAAAATTTTACAGCTAGAAATGGAGCGTTTATCGCTGAAAAAAGAGCAAGATCAAGCCTCTATTGAAAGACGAGCAAAATTAGAGCAAGAATTAGCCAATTTAAAAGAGCAACAAAGCGCTTTTAATGCCCAATGGCAAAGCGAAAAAGACATTATCGATCAAATCCGCACCCTGAGAGAGTCTTTAGAACAAATTAACGTAGAAATTCAACAAGCAGAGCGCAATTATGACTACAATAAATCTGCTGAATTGCGCTATGGAAAATTAACCGATATACAAAGACAAATTAAAGAAAAAGAAACCCTTTTAGCAGAAAAACAAACAAGCGGTAAATCACTATTAAGAGAAGAAGTATTAGAAGCAGATATTGCGGAAATCATCTCTAAATGGTCTGGTATTCCCATCAGTAAATTAGTAGAGTCAGAAAAAGAGAAATTATTACACCTTGAAGATCAACTTCATGAAAGGGTAGTCGGTCAAGATGAAGCTGTAACGGCTGTTTCTGAAGCCATACAGCGTTCTCGCGCTGGTTTAGCTGATCCTAATCGTCCTACCGCTAGTTTCATCTTTCTAGGTCCTACAGGGGTAGGAAAAACCGAACTAGCCAAAGCCTTAGCTTTCCTTCTCTTTGATAGCGATGAAGCGATGATTCGCATTGATATGTCCGAATACATGGAAAAACATACTGTTTCTCGTTTGGTGGGTGCCCCTCCCGGCTATGTGGGTTATGAGGAAGGGGGGCAATTAACGGAAGCGGTGAGACGGCGCCCCTACTCTGTCATTTTATTTGATGAAATTGAAAAAGCGCACCCCGACGTATTTAACATTATGTTGCAAATTTTGGACGACGGGCGCTTGACGGATTCCCAAGGGCGCACGGTGGATTTTAAAAATACCATTATTATTATGACCAGTAATATTGGATCGCAGTATATCCTAGATTTGGGGGGTGATGACGCTCAATATGAGGTGATGCGCGCTAGGGTAATGGATGCCATGCGTGATAAATTCCGCCCTGAATTTCTTAACCGTATTGATGAAATTATCATCTTCCATAGCCTTGATAAATCACAACTGCGCCATATTGTCAAGTTACAAGTGAATCGCCTTGAGGAAAGATTAGCTGAACAAAAATTATTCTTAGACATGGCAGAAGAAGCCCTCGATTTTCTCGCCGACATTGGCTACGATCCAGTCTATGGTGCAAGACCTTTAAAAAGAGCAGTACAAAAGTATTTAGAAACCACCATTGCTAAAGCAATTTTGAAGGGAGAGTTTAAGAGTGGGGAAACTATTGGGGTAAATGTCAAAGATGAAAGGTTAAGTTTACAATCAAAATAATTAACATCCTTGATCTATTACTTTCCGATAAAGAGGCTTTAGTCGATATAGTTTTAGTCTTCTCCCCTAGTAAATTATCAGGGGAGAGAGGTGCTTCTCATGGCACAACATAATTAGGGTTTGCAGAAAAAGTGGTGTCGTTAGGGGAGTGGAAAGGCTTATCAATTAAAGACTTTCGCATAACTGAATACTGTGACAAATTCTGAGCTTTTATTAAAAATTGTCGATTAGTGACAAGAAAATACTGCATTTTCTCTAAAAAACCCTATTTTTGGCACTTTTTTGGGTTTTTATGATGCTAAAAATCTTTATTTGACAAGATTTTTGATTTATTCAGCAAACCCTAATTAAGAAAAGAATTAATTACTTTTGCATTCTACATTCTTCCCCTTATCCATTGTCAAGTCAATTATCCATTACCCTTAAATATCCTTGAATGAGAAAATCATGACCTAAAGATTGAATACTTAAATCATGCAAATTAAAAGCATCCGCCATGTTTTGAATACCTAAATCACCCATGGGATGATAACTGTTGTTACTACCAATAATTTTCGGTGCGATGAAAGCTAATACCTTCTGAATACCCCCAGCGCCCATCACCCTAGCCGAGAGATTACCGCCACACTCCCACAAAACGGAGTTAAAACCCCGTTGATAAAAATTATCCATGATGAGAGAAATAGAAAAATCTGTTAACTCAACAATCTCAACTCCTTGATTAAGTAAATGACTTTTCAGAGGTGAATTAGGGTGAGGAGTTGTAAAAATAATCGTTTTTGCCTCTTGGGTATTCCATAAATGAGCATCACGGGGTAAATTAAAACTAGGAGAAATCACCCCACGACAAGGATTATGACTGGAGACACCGTGACTCGTTAAACGAGGATTATCCTTCCTAACTGTATTACCACCAACTACCACAATGTCACAAGTAGAACGTAAATGATGGACATAATTTCGAGCCATAGCGCACGTCACCCATTTACTATCTCCCGTCATGGTAGCGATTTTACCATCTAAAGTCATAGCATATTTCAGGATGCCGAACGGGCGCTGGTGAGTCACCCGAAAAATAAAAGCCTCATTCAACAATAGACAATCTTTTTCCTCAATCCCTACCCTAACATCAATTCCAGCGCCCATCAACCGCTTAATACCGCCCCCAGAAACCCGACTATCAGGATCAATTGTACCAATGATAACTTGCTTGATACCAGCTTGAATAATCGCTTCAGTGCAAGGGGGAGTTTTGCCGTAATGATTACAAGGCTCAAGATTAACGTAAATTGTTGCTCCTTTTGCCTTTTCTCCAGCTTCTCGTAAAGCAAATACCTCCGCATGGGGCATTCCCGCTTGAGGATGGAAGCCCTCCCCCACAACCTCCCCATCCCTTACCACCACCGCACCCACGAGGGGATTAGGAGAAGTTTTCCCTCGCGCCCTTCGTGCCAAATCGAGGCATCTCTGCATTATTTCACGGTCAAAATCAGTAGTCACAAAATAATTGATAATTGGTTAAAAGGGCAAAGGGCAAGGGGCAAAGGGCAAAGGAAATTATTATTTCATAATTCATAATTCATAATTATTACTTCCCCTCTCTCAGTGCAAAAATTACAACTTGAGATTTTCAGCGCCCGTCACCACTTCAGCCGACTCAATGCGATCGCCCTGAGAGATATTTTCCACCACTTCCATACCAGAAGTCACCTTACCGAAAACCGCATAATTACCATCCAGAAAAGATAAATCAGCGAGGGTAAAATAAAACTGAGAAGAAGCAGAATCAGGCATTTGTGAGCGCGCCATAGCGATGGTGCCATACTCATGACGTAATTGAGGAGTAGTGGTAATGGTTTTACCGTAAATGATGTCAGGAGGAGTAACCCCTTCTTTCGTTTCATCGTAAGCCGGGCGAATTTCTAGGGGAATATAACGCTGAGAATTTGTCTTAGGATCAGTATAACCTCCCGTGCCAAGTCCACTAGCTGGAAAATTAGGGTCTTTTCCTTGAGGGTCTCCCCCTTGCACTACAAAGGGTTGAGGCTCTTTTACCACCCGATGAAATACTAAACCATCATAAACTCCTTTCTGCACCAAATCAACGAAATTTCCTGCGGTGACGGGCGCATTATTACCATCTAATTCAATGGTGATAGATTCACCCTTAACCTTCATCACAACCGTCGCTTTTCCTTCTAATCTAGGTAAATTCATGTAATTATTTTCTTGTGTAGGTACGTTTTCCGAAATATTATCAGCCATAATAGGATTTTCTATCTCCCCATTAACAGGGGCTTCCGTTGCCACTTGTTGACATCCTGACAGAGTCACCAAAGCCATTAAACAGACAATTACCAACCATTGGAGAGAATGAGATTTGTTCACTAAATTAATCATAATTTCGATGATTGACCTTGTTATTATTAACTAATCATAACTTTATTGTCAATGTTAATATTGCAGTTTACAGCTTTTGAAACGACAAAATTAAAAAACTAGGTAGCAAAATTTCTAATTTTCCGTCACATCACTGGCTTGATTATCTTTGATGATACTTATAATTTGCTGATTGGTAATGTTAGCTTGTTCTGATTTTGTATAAACATTTAATAACACAACCATTTTTTGTGTTTTCACATAGTAAATCAGACGGTATCCACCACTTTTTCCTTTCTGAATATCACTATTTTTTATCCGTACTTTAAATACCTTATAGTTAGTGCCTGTGATTCTATTTCCTAATAATTCTCCCATTTCTAATTGGTCTATTATGGGCTTTATGTCTTTAACAATACTGCGATATTTTTTCTTGAGATTACTCAAATTACGTTTAAATGTAAGAGTTACCTCAACGATAACTTTTGGGTTATTCTTCATTTTCTAAACTTTCCCAAACTTCAGTAAGGGGAATTGTTTGCCCTGTCATTGCTTCATGCCAAGAAATACGGAAATCGTTGACAACATCACCGTCATGAGCGTAAGTCATACTAGCTTGACTATATTTATCCTGAAGGTACTGTGCATAATGCAATAATTCTTCTTGTAGAGATAAGGGCATTTTGTCTAAGGTTTCTAATATTTTAGTCTGAATATTGATCATTATTTTTAAATTTAGTGAGCCTAGCTATGATTTTTAGTTTATCAAGACTTACACAATTTTACCAATAATCAATAGTTTGAGATTCTTCTCTATCGTTTTATTGAGACATCATATCGTTGTTAGCCCTAAGTTTTACTGAAATGTCAAAAACTGAATTAAGTTACCAATATACAATCTTGTACAAGAACTTATTAAGAATAGTAAATAAAAAGTTAAATCAATCTTTACAATCTAACATAAATTTAAAATTCATCCTACACTAAAAATAAACTAATATTTTTGTTAAAAAAATATCAAAAACATTATTTCCTTATCATATAAAATTAAAAATAACAAGCTATTATCAGGGATAATTGACATATAATAGTCAAGAAGAGTAGATATTTTCAAGATTTAACAAATTAATTAGTCAGTAAAATAACAGTATTAAAATTAAATAAAAATATGGGAAAACCAACAGGATTTTTAGAATATACCAGAGAGTTACCAGTAGATAAAGCGCCCCTCGACCGTATAAAAAATTGGGACGAATTTCATCTTCATTTGCCCGAAGAAAATCTCAAAAATCAAGGGGCGAGATGTATGGATTGTGGTACGCCGTTTTGCCACACGGGAGAGTTAATCAGTGGTATGGCTAGTGGTTGCCCTATCAATAACCTTATTCCTGAATGGAATGACTTAATTTATCGTGGCTTGTGGGAAGAAGCCTTAGAGCGTTTACACAAAACTAATAATTTTCCCGAATTTACGGGGAGAGTTTGTCCGGCGCCCTGCGAAGGTTCATGCGTACTAGGGATTAATAACCCTCCCGTGACCATCAAAAATATTGAATGTAGCATCATTGATCATGGTTGGGAGCAAGGTTGGGTAAAAGCACAACCTCCTACACAGCGCACGGGAAAAACTGTTGCTATCATCGGTTCTGGTCCTGCTGGGTTAACCGCCGCCGCCCAATTAAATCAAGCAGGGCATCAAGTAACTGTTTATGAAAAAGCCGATCGACCCGGTGGTTTACTCATGTATGGTATTCCCAATATGAAGTTGGATAAGGAAAAAGTGGTGATGCGCCGTATCCATTTATTGGAGGAAGAAGGAGTAAAATTTGTTTGCAATACCGAAATCGGCAAGGATTTAAAAGCGGAAGAATTGGTTAATAATTTTGATGCGGTAATTTTGTGTATTGGTGCTGGAAAACCTAGAGATTTGACCATTGAAGGGCGAGAATTGCAAGGAATCCATTTTGCCATGGATTTTTTAACCGCTAACACCAAAGCGTTATTAGATGGCAACCCAGAGGGGATTATTTCCGCTCAAAATAAAGATGTTGTGATAATTGGTGGTGGTGATACTGGCACAGACTGCGTAGGCACTTCCATCCGTCATGGTTGTAATGCGGTGGTACAATTAGAGATTATGCCTCAACCCCCTGAAATGAGGGCAAAAAATAACCCTTGGCCTGAATATCCAAAAATTTATCGCCTTGATTATGGGCAAGAGGAGGCAGCCGCCAAATTTGGTGCTGATCCTCGTTTTTATACTACCACTGCCACTAAGTTTGAGGGCGATGAAAATGGTCAAGTTAAAGCAGTGCATACGGTAGAGGTAGAATGGCAACGCAACGGTGACGGGCGCTTTATCCCTAATCCTATCCCCGGCACAGAAAAAGTAGTTTCTGCCCACTTAGTCTTATTAGCAATGGGTTTCTTAGGACCTGAGCAATTTTTACTAGAACAAATGAACTTAGAAAAAGATCAACGTAGTAATATTAAAGCTGATTATGACGATTATCAAACCAGTATTCCTAATGTGTTTACGGCTGGGGATTGTCGTCGGGGACAAAGTTTAGTGGTTTGGGCATTCAATGAAGGGCGCGGGGTGGCGCAAAAATGCGATGAATTTTTAATGGGTTATAGTGATTTACCTCGTTAATATCTGAGTTGGGTTAAGGCAACGAAACCCAACTAAACTTAATATAATTTTATTATTAACTGATATTACGCATCAAACGAGATATTAATAAATAGTTTCAGAGGTTAAATGGGAACGAAAAATTAGTATTTCAATGTTGATTGTACGTAACGTCAGTGAATAATTAATTATCCTCCTCTGCCTCCCTTTCTCCCTTTCTCCCCTTCTCCCTCTGCCTCCCCTTCTCCCTGTCACCTCTAATTAAAATTATGTCATTCAGTATCACCCAGCGCCCGATTCACTCCCAGCCACTGCTCGAAAAATTAAAAAATACTGAAGCCGGTGCCATTAACGTTTTTGAAGGTTGGGTAAGAAACAATAATGAAGGAAAAACGGTAACATCCCTTGAATATCAAATTTATCCCGCTTTAGCCATCAAGGAAGGGGAAAAAATTATTCAAGAAGTCTATGGAAAATATGAGGTGATGGGCGCTGTGGCGATTCATCGTAGTGGACATTTATACTTAGGTGATACGGCTGTATGGGTGGCTACTACCGCGCGCCATCGTGATACTGCCTTTCAAGCCACGCGCTACATCATTGATGAAATTAAACATCGTCTCCCTATTTGGAAAAAAGAATATTATGTTGATTATCCTTCCGAGTGGGTATATTGCAGTCATCATCATTAAGCTAGTTTCCTGTGTAGGATGAAGGGCGCTACTAACCAATTTCCATTGTTAATGCACAAGTTTTAATGTCTCATGGACATAGCAGTGAAGATATTGTCTTTTTCGACTAAAATTATGGACAAAAGTAAAAATAAATCATTACTGCACTTTTAAAACTGACCATGAATCCCCAAACCTATCCAAACCAAGAAACTTATCACTTCATCGCCTTTCTCGTGTCCATGAATGTGGTACTGTGGTTAACTCCTTTCGTGAAAACCATCGGTTTAAAAAGTGGTCATGTGGACAAACCAGACCCTCGGAAAGTTCACCGTGCACCAATTGTTAGAATAGGAGGTGTAGCCATTTTCTCAGGTGTTACCACCGCCCTATTAATAGTTTGGTGGATGGGTGGATTCGGCATTTTATCTCCAGAAAAAGATGCCGAAATTTGGGGAGTTACTATCGGTGCTTGTCTTTTCTTTTTAATTGGTTTAACTGATGATTTATTTACCCTGTCTCCTAGTTTTCGCCTCATTGTGCAGTCGGTAGTGTCTAGTTTTGCTTGGTGGCAAGGAGTGCGCATTGATTTTCTTTCCATACCCGTCTTAGGTTTAACGCAAATCGATCAATGGTGGTTAAGTTTACCTGTTACCATCATTTGGCTGGTGGGTATGGTAAATGCTATCAACTGGATTGATGGTTTAGATGGTTTAGCTGCTGGTGTTTGTGGTATTGCCGCCGTAGTAATGTTGATTGTTAGTTTATTTATGGATCAACCGGCGGCAGCCTTGATTGCGGCGGCGTTGGCGGGAGGGGCGCTGGGTTTTTTACGTTACAATTTCAATCCAGCACAAATTTTCATGGGAGATGGTGGTTCATATTTTATCGGCTTTCTCCTTGCTGGAGTTGGCGTAATTGGTTTGGCAAAAACAGCAGCAGTAACAGCGGTGATTTTACCATACATTATTTTAGCAGTGCCTATCGTTGATATGTCCGTGGTGATTTTAAGTCGAGTTTTACAGGGCAAATCACCCTTTTTGGCTGATAAAAGTCATTTACACCATCGTCTTTTATCCGCAGGAATTTCTCAACGCTTAACGGTTTTATTTATCTATTCTTTAACCTTATGGGTAGGTAGTTTTGCTCTTGTTTTTTCTGGTTTTCCCAGTGGCGGTGTTTATGTGATTGGTTCGAGTTTATTATTAATTTACACTTCTTGGCAGGTATGGCGCAATCGCCGTAACGATTCAGAGGTTAAGGGAGAATAACAATTAAAAAGTTATGAGTTATGAGTTATGAATTATAATTTTGCCAAGTCTTCCCATCTCACTTTTACTATCTTTGTAACTTCAGCGACATCAACTATTTAGTAACTGCTAACTGTTGAAAAATAAAATTAAACTTTGCAGAATACCAATAAAAAACCCTAAAAATCCTCCTAAATTGACTATGGCTTGTAACTCATTTTTAACAATGGATTGAGTTGCATTTTCTAAGTTTTCAGGGGAGGTTTGTTTAATGCGTTCAATAATTACTTGATCGATGGATAAAATAGGAATAACTTGAGCGACAATTTTTTCTAAATCTTCTTCTAAATAACGCTCTAAAATTAATGCTAATTCTTTACTTACTAACTCCAAAGAAGAGTTAACGACTGGGGAAGATTGCAGACGATTAATAATTAAGACCGAGATTTGATGCCAGTCCATAGAAGTACTAAAATCTTGTAAGAATCCTAGTCCTTTTTCTTGAACATAATTACGAATAATTTTACCTGTTGTTTCTCTTAATTGTTTTACTGTAGCAACGGGTAAATTTTGCAAAGATAAGCCTAAGAAAAACTCTTGTAAACGAGTATTAACTTCTAGAGATAGTAATAACTCTTTAATTCTTTGATTAGCCAATTCTTTTTCATCTAAACAAAAAGTCCTTAATCTATTTAAACTATTTTTAACACCAAATAAATTAGCTACAACCCAATAAGTTCCGCTTGTTTTTTCTCTAAACCCTTCGTCAATAACAGTGATATTTTTATCTGTAAGAAAATTAACCAGCGCCCCTCGCAATACATCCGCAGGAAAAACTATTTTCAATAACCAGTCTGATAATTGCCTTGCTTGAACTGTTGTTAATTTAAACTCTAATAAAATACGATCAAAAATTTGATTAATTTGAACTTGTAAAAAATCATCTTTTCTTGCTAAAACTTTCAATAATTTTGGTAAAGATTCCCCAAATAAATCTTTTAAAATATCCGCTAAAATCTTAGCTGTTTTTTGTTGCTTGTCCTCTTTTATTTGTTTTAATGATAATTGTAATAACCAAAGGATAGCGCCCTCCACCCTTTCCGTTTCTAATAGTCTTTTAGCGAGTTTTTGTAATTCTTCAGGAGTCAAAAGAGAACCCATAATGGTATCGGAAACCCTTTGAGCTAATCTTTCTTGATTACGAGGAATTAAACCGGGTGTAAAAGGTAGTCTTGTTTGAAAAATATAAATAGGTTTATAAGGTCGAAATAGCATATTAATTGCTAAATCATTCGTAAAATAACCTATGACACTACCAGCAACGGGAGGAAGGATAAATTGCCACCAGTTGTTTATTTCTAAAAACATTTTTTATCGGCTTAATACAACATAAAAAAGACATCTACCCTCACCCCTTGTCTCTAACCAATCTATTACAAATACTTAGTACCTAGATTTATTTAGTTAAGACTAAAACTCCCATTATACCACCATAGAGAGGGTAATATTTAGACTCTCTAAAGCCAATTATTTGAGCAATTTTGATTTGTTCGTCGCCACTGGGAAAACGGTCTAAACTGGGGTTAATATAGGCATATTGGGCAGTTGAGCCAAAAAATTGCGCCACATTGACCACAATATTATCAATATACCATTGTTGAGTCTGAGCTATTAACTGGTTTGAAGGGCGCTGAAAGTCGAGAATGGCAACTTTTTTACTAGGTTTTAATACCCGTTTAATCTCCTGCAAACAAGCAGGAATATCCACCACATTACGCATTCCATAACCCATCGTGACGCAATCACAGTAATTATCGGCAAAAGGTAACGTTAAAACATCACTTTCTAACCATTCTATATTTTGATATTGAGAGGAATTTTGTTGTTTTTCCCTTGCCACCGCCAACAGTTGCGAGGAAAAATCCACCCCAATAACCCTACCTTGTGTGATTTGTTTTGCTAGTAAAAAAGTTAGATCGCCTGTACCACAACAAAGATCAAGGGCGAGAGAATCGCTTTGGGGTTGACACCAATTCACGGTCATTTTTTTCCAGACTCGATGAATGCCAAAACTAAGCCAGTCATTCATTTGATCGTAAATAGGGGCGATACTGTTAAATAAACTTTGGATTTCTTGGGCGGTGGGGGGCGCTGACATTATGATAAATAGACGAGGATTAAATTTCAGTTTACCCTTTGAGATCAATAAAAAGCAACCAGCGCCCTTCGCCCCTTAAAATTGAAGTGCAATTTATTCTGTCCATTTTGTCTATACTGTAATTATGATCAAAATTAGTAAAAGTTAAATTAAGTTATGCGATTTATTTCTGCTAGGGAGGCGAAACAAACTTTTGGTAATGTAATTAGTCAAGCACAATATGAACCTATTACTATACAGAAAAAAAATCGTGATGTTGCAGTTATTATGTCTATAGAAAATTATCAAAGAATTACCAGAATTAATATTCAAGAATTTCAACAATTTAGAGCAAATATTGGAAATCGAGCTTCGGAAAAAGGTTTAACAGAAGATAAACTACAAGATTTATTAGCAGATGATTAATTCTTCTCTTCGCCTAGTTTTAGATACCAATATTCTCATTAGTTCTATTCTTTTCCCCAATTCTATTCCTGCTCAAGTTTTAAGGGGAGAGAATGAAGGAATTATCTTATATTCAACTGATACTTTAACGGAATTATTATCGGTTTTAAGTAGAGATAAATTTTCTAAATATATCGAACCAAAAGAGATCAATGGATTATCAGAAAGGATTAAGATAAATTGGTATTGTATCTCAATTATGCAAAGAGTTAATTTATGTCGAGATGAAAAAGATAATAAGTTTATTGATTTGGCTTTAAATGGTAGGGCTTCTTATCTTATTACTGGGGATAATGATTTATTAGTTTTACATCCTCTGGGAGATATTTCTATTCTTAACCCTCGTGATTTTTGGGATTTAATTAATAACAAATAAATATTTCGATATTTTATTTTATCTTGATAATAGAGAATTTTCTAACTCTGTTAAATCAGTTTGAGTAGGTTTATTATTATTAGCCCAATCCAAAGCCTCATCAAGTTTGAAGGCATTATCTTTGTCTAATAACCACTGTTCATTATGGAGAATAAACTTACCAATTTTAATAGTCCAAACACCATATTCGGGATTATCAATTAAAACATTTTCACCTGCAGACTCTTTCCCAAAAAAAATTTGTCTATTGCTACCAATTGTCTTGATTTGTGCCATAACAATATAATAATTTTGTGTCTTATTATTTTTATGATACTTGAGTTTACCTTATTTTTTGTTTAAGTCCCGATAATTCATAATTCGTTATAGCACTACTTTTCAAGTCATCCTCGTTATAATAGAATATTCACAGTAAAAGACTACGATAACTTAATAAATTAACTATGTTTGATGCACTAGCAGAGCGTTTAGAAGATACATGGAAAAATTTGCGCGGTCAAGGTAAAATATCTTCAGCCAATATCCAAGACGCACTCCAAGAAGTAAGACGGGCATTATTAGAAGCAGATGTTAATTTTCAGGTAGTCAAAAGTTTTGTCACTGAAGTAGAAAAAAAGGCGATGGGCGCTGAAGTTATTTCAGGAGTCAATCCCCAACAGCAATTTATTAAAATCGTTTACGATGAATTAGTTAAAGTGATGGGGGAAAGCAATGCGCCCCTCGCCCAAGCAGAAAAAGCGCCCACCATCATCCTCATGGCAGGTTTGCAAGGTACAGGAAAAACCACCGCTACCGCCAAATTAGCTTTGTATCTCCAAAAACAAAAACGCTCTTGCTTACTGGTGGCGACAGACGTATATCGCCCCGCCGCTATCGATCAGTTAATCACTTTAGGGAATCAAATCAAAATCCCCGTTTTTCAGTTAGGTAGTGACGCTAACCCCGTAGAAATTGCTCGACAAGGAGTCGCCCAAGCACAACAAGATGGCATCGACACCGTCATTATTGACACCGCCGGGCGCTTACAAATTGATCAAGCCATGATGGCTGAACTAGCACAAATCAAGGAAAATGTCAAGCCCCATGAAACTTTATTAGTGGTGGACTCCATGACGGGGCAGGAAGCGGCCAATTTGACCCGTACTTTCCATGAAGAAATCGGCATTACGGGCGCTATTCTCACCAAGATGGATGGGGATAGTCGGGGGGGCGCTGCTTTATCGGTGCGCACGATTTCGGGGCAACCTATTAAGTTTATTGGGGTAGGGGAAAAGGTGGAAGCCTTAGAGCCTTTTTATCCTGAGCGTATGGCTTCTCGCATCCTCAATATGGGCGATATTGTCACCTTAGTGGAAAAAGCTCAAGAGGAGTTAGACATCGGTGATGTGGAAAAAATGCAGCGCAAAATGATGGAGGCGAAGTTTGATTTTAATGACTTCCTCAAACAAATGCGTCTGCTCAAAAATATGGGGTCTTTCGCTGGGGTAATGAAACTTATACCCGGTATGAATAAACTGGGGGCAGGGGCGCTGGAGCAGGGGGAAGCTCAGTTAAAAATCACTGAATCCATGATTAATTCCATGACGAAGGAAGAAAGGGCAAATCCTGAGTTATTAGCAAAGTCTCCCAATCGTCGTCGCCGTATTGCCAAAGGTTCAGGTCATCAAGAAAAAGAGGTTTCTCGTTTAATCAGCGATTTTACTCGGATGCGCACCATGATGCAACAAATGAGTATGGGAGGCGGTATGCCTAGTATGCCGGGTATGCCTAATATGGGGGGTTTAGGTGGTTTGTTGGGGGGAGGGGCGCCCGTCCCCGGTTCTCGTAATCAGGGCATGAAAAAACAGAAGAAGAAAAAGAAAAAGCGCGGTTTTGCTGATTTATAAATCAATTGAATAATAATTCATAACTCATAATTCATAATTCATAATTCATAATTATTAACTATGGCTACTTTTTTACGTCCTTTGAGCTATAAATATCAATGGTTATACGACACTATTTCTAAAACTCTGGCTTTAGCGGTGGGAGGTGAAAAACGCTTTAGAAATCTCGCCTTACAAAATCTTGACATCCATAAAAAAACTAAAATTCTTGATTTATGTTGTGGTAAAGGGCAAACTACTCAGTTTTTAGTGAAATATTCCGATGATGTGACGGGATTAGATATTTCTCCTTTGGCAATCCAAGAAGCTAGTAAAAATGTTCCCCAAGCTAAATATGTGGAAGGATTTGCTCAAAATTTACCTTTTGAGGATGAAAGTTTTAATCTTGTTCATACTAGCGTGGCACTTCATGAGATGACCACTGATGAGTTACGGCAAATTTTTGCAGAAGTTTACCGAGTTTTGTCGGTGCGGGGAGTTTTTACTTTTATTGACTTACATCAACCGAAAAATTTAATTTTTTTGCCGGGTTTAGCGCTGTTTATGTGGTTATTTGAAACGCAAACGGCATGGCGGTTAATTAAAACTGATTTAGTCTCCATGTTATCAGCACAAGGTTTCGATGTGAAGGCAAAAAGGCTTTATGCTGGAGGCAGTTTACAAGTTATCCAAGCCGTCAAAATTGATAATGAATAATTAATAATTAATAATGAATAACTGATGTTACGCAGGGGAGTAATAGAAGAGGTATGATAAAAAAATGAACAAACAACTGATGGAACTTTATAGCGATTATTTAATCAGCTCTTTTCATGAAGTGACAGCCACGGGTTTATCAAAAGCATTAAAAGGAAATATAAGTCATGATAAAGTAACAAGGTTTCTATCAGAGTCGGACTTTGATTCAAAGCAACTCTGGCAATTGGTAAAGCCGGTAATAAGGAGAGAAGAGGAAGAGGATGGAGTAGAATTTCCGATTTTACTTCATCGACAAATCTTTACAAACAAAGATGATAGCGTCGGGATTCTTTATCTAGCCTGTAGTGATTTAGACTGCAATGAAACTGAAATAGAAACAATCTACCAAAAACGGTGGAAAGTAGAAGTTTTTCACAAAACCCTAAAATCTAATACGGGTTTGGCAAATTCACAGACCAAATGTGTTCGCACTCAGTGTAACCATATTTTTATGTCGATATATGCAGCATTTCAATTAGAATGCTTAAAAATTAAACACAAAATAAATCATTTTGCCCTGAGAAGTCATATCTACATTAAAGCGCTTCAAGAAGCTATGAATAAGCTACGATTACTCAAAGCTGCGTAACGTCAGTTCATAATTGTCAATTTCCATCAACTCCTAAAAAAACTACGCCACTGTATAATTGAAATGCTTCATCCCAAAGAGTTTCTTCTTTACGAAATAATTGTACTTTAGCATCAATTTGTTTTAACATTTTAGGAAATTGTACGACACTTTCTGCAAAGGGGGTATAGTCTGAATAGAGAGTAATATTACTCAAATTATTCTGTATAAATTTAGTTAAACTAAGCCATTTTTCCCTAGATGTTTTTGCTTCTAAAAAGTTTTTGTTGCCCTGTTCAAATTGATAACGGTTATCATTAAATCTGATAATTAAGTTTTGATTTTTAATGTGTAAATCATAAAAATTTATATAGTCTAAAGTAGTTTTTTTCCTCACTAATTTACCTTTAGTATCAGTATGTAATGACATTTCAAAAATAGGTAACATTGCTTCTACTTGACTACTAACTTCGTTAATATCCACAGTAAAATTAATTACTTGCTGTGCTTTATTTTCACAGATTACAGAAATTTTATCATTGAAACTTTCTAAATAATTAACTTGATAAACTTGAATGGTATTGATAGCTTGAATGGGATAACAAAAAGAGGGTATAGAAAATCGCTCAAACATTAAATAATAGGATTGTAATTCTTGCCATTTTCCTGTTTTCAATAAACGCCAATGACGAGTTGGTATTTGTAGTTTAGCTGTGTATATATCTAATTCTAATATTTCCGCAAAATTTTTTGCTAGATTATTTTTGTCATCCACACTAACTGGTTTTAATATTAAAACTGCTAATTCATCTTGGTTATGATGGTCTTTTAATTTGTTAAAAATATCTGCTTTTTGTTGCTGTAAACTCTGTTTTTCTTGTGCTTTTTGCAAATTTTTAATATTTTGTATTCTTCCTAATCCTTCTCTAATTCTTTTGATAATATTAGGGTTGGGAAAAATGCTGTCTTTTAAGACTTGACGATATTTTTCTTCGGCTTCAATTATGTTGTTATTTTCTTCGGCAATCAAACCATAATAATAGTTTTGCCAAAGATGTTTTTCTTCTTGGGGAGGTATTTTTTCAATCAAAATTTTAGCTTGGTCAAAATTTTTTGTCTCGATAGCTAATTCAATTTCCACAAACATTTATACCTCCCAATGTTTTGAGGCGATGGTTATATTTCAATTTTAAATCATTGGGGGAAATAATTTTGAGCAAAAATTATTTCATCGTAATGGTATATTCGATATTAGGGATTGGCGAAGGGCGCCCTCCACCATAGAGTAAAATTTTCTTAGTATGACAGACAATCAAAATCAATATACCCATCCACAGGAAAAAGATATTAACCGTCTCTATTTATTAAAATTGCAAGGGCGCTGGTTATTGGTGATTATTTCTTGGCTAACTTTGATGCCGTGGGGGTTGTGGCGTATGGAAGAAACTATTTCCCTTTGTCTTGAGTATTGCACTTGGGCAACCATTCGTGCGGGAATGGAGTTTAATCCTTGGGCGACTTTAGCCATTACATTTTGTCTGGGATTTCTCACTTCTGTGTTAGTGTGGCAGAGTGCGCATATTATTCGTGGCGGTTTATCCGACAAGGAAAAGTATTATTTCCATCAAGAGGTGTTAAAAATTCGCTCTCAAGGTGATAAACACTGGCTAAGGCGGTGGTTTCCCTCACAAACAGAATAAAAAAGAGAGTAGGGGCGTATGAGACATACACCCCTACAACCTGTTACCTCTCTTTCCCTTTTCAAATTATATCAAATTCTGTCAGGTTTTTGCACTAACATCTCTTTTTTTTTTCTCATCAAGGTAAGCAATGGATAAAAGGTAAGGGTTTAAACCCCCTGTTGGCTTCTAAATTTTTGGGGATATTTAAGAAAGAAGCCCAAGAAAATGAAAAGGAGGAGGGCGCTGGTACCTAAACCGATATAATTAGGTAGCCAAAAAATAACTTGGACTTGATTAATTTGCCCTGCTTTTAAACTAAGATTATATTGCCCATGATCATCTTTAGTTAAAGTAGGATAATCATTAGTAGTAAATTTTGCACCCCAAGGAAAATTAAACTGTAATTGTAAGTTGATTAAATCTCCTGAAGAGATGATAATATCTCCTTCACTAGAAATAATACCTAAAGGAGTTAAATCAGCAGAAAAATCTAAGATTTGGCGCTCCACAAATAATAAATTATTTTGTTTAATATTCAGTTTTGTATCCAAATCGAGTAGATTATCAGTATTTTTTTTACTAACTTTTGTATTCAATTCTGATAAGAAGAAATCATTAAATTTTTCTGCCAATTCTTCAGCATTATAAAAAGGAATCGTCACTATTAATTCTTCTTTAGAAATTCTTTGACTTTTTCCGCCTAATTTAATAGCTTGTTTTTGAATACCATTAAGCCAAGCGCTACCCTCTGCTTGGCTAAAACTGGTAATTTGTTCCCCTAATTTGATATGCTGAATTATTGCACCATTGTGAGCCTGATTGAAATTAATGCCCACGTCATAGCGCACACAACCGCTCAAACTAATTAGTAAGCATAACAATAAAATTATTTTCTTCATGGGATTAATTAATATAATATACTTTTTAAATTTCTATTCTACCTCAATGTGACACGAACTTATCCATTCAGATAATTAACGATCTATAGTTGATAAATTGTTACTTGATAATCCCCTTTTTCTTTTTCCCTTTTCTCTACCTAAACTAATAATTTACATATTCAAATTAAGAGAGCCAAATTATGATTAAACTTATCTTAACAGGATTAATATTGGTATTCATTACCGTTGAAATAACTTTAAGATTAATTTGGGGTTTTGGCAATCCTTTAATTTATATTAGGGATAAAGAAATAGGTTATCTTCTTGCCCCAAATCAAACGGTTAAAAGAAATGGTAACTTAATCAAAATCAACAGTTTTTCCATGCGTAGTAATGAATTAAAAGATAAAAATGAAGATAATTTAAGAATATTATTATTAGGAGATTCTATCGTTAATGGCGGTTGGTGGACTGACCAAAATCAAACTATTTCCAGTTTACTACAAACATTATTTATTGCCCAAAAAACTTTTTTTAATACTGTGGAAGTGCTTAACGTCTCTGCTAATTCGTGGGGCGCTAGAAATGAGTTAGCTTACTTACACAAATACGGTATTTTTAACTCAAATATATTGGTATTAGTTCTGAATACTGATGATTTATTTGCTTTTAAGCCTTCTAGTGAAAAGGTAGGAAAAACAGCCAATTATTTTGAATATAAACCGCTATTAGCATTACAAGAACTTTACCAAAAAATATATGAAAAGTTTTTTCCTCCTCATTATAATTTTATTGAAAAAGGAGATATAGTTCAATTTAATTTAGATGCTGTTAAAAGTATTCAAGATTTTACTATTAAAAATAACTGTAAATTTTTCTTAGTTTTAACCCCTTTAAAAAGGGAAACAGTTTTCCCTTATTCTAAAGAATATGAACTAAAAGCAAGAGCAAGATTAGAAGATTTAGTGATGACAGAAAATATTAAATATTTAGATTTTTTACCTGTGTTAAAAGATAATAAAAATTTAGATAAACTATATCATGATCACATTCATTTTAATACAGAGGGAAATCAATTTATTGCTGAAAAAATATTAGCGATGTTAAATGAAAATAATATAATATAATGTTATTTAAGGCTATTTTTGGTATCCCTGATTAAAAATAACGGCTTTGCTAAAGTCTTTGATTTATAAATATTTCGGACTTTTCCCCCTTCCCTCTTCCCTACCTTCACTAAAATACTTTTTCAGCACCCCCTATGTAAAAAAAATAAAATGGAAAGAATAAAAGTATCAAAAAGAGCCAAAGATCAACTAATAAAATTAAAAAGAATTACTAAAATAGAGCATTGGAATGTATTATGCCGTTGGGCATTTTGTCGATCTTTAGCAGAAAAAACCAACCCAGCGCCCTTCGCCATTCCAGCAGATAGTAACCTAGAAATGACATGGCAGGTATTTGGGGGAGAAATGGCGGATATATTATTACTGCTATTAAAACAAAAATGCCATGAACAAGGCTTACCCCTAGATGAAGAAACCCTGAATCACCAATTTCGCTTACATCTTCATCGAGGTATCGGTTATCTAGCTGGAGATTTGAGTATTAAAGGTATAGAAGATTTAGTTATTTTAAATGTCGAAACCTAATATCAAGTTTGGATAATCTGATACAGATAGATGCTATGTTGGGAATTTTCCCACCGTGTAATGAATTACACGGAACCAACAGTATCTCGTTCAATAAATTGAACTAAGATTATTTTTAATTGATTAAACTAACTCGATATTAAGTCTTAGTTTTTAAAAGCTGTTACTCATTATCAATTATCCATTATCCATTATCAATTTGCCTTAACCCTTCACACAAACCACCTGTTTCAGAGTGGCAACTATTTCCACCAAATCAGTTTGTTGATTCATCACTTCCTCGATAGACTTGTAGGCGCTGGGAATTTCATCAATAACCCCACTATCCTTACGGCATTCAATGCCATCGGTTTGAGTGATCAAATCCTCTACAGTGTAACGCTTTTTAGCCTGAGAGCGAGACATAGCGCGCCCCGCACCGTGACTGCATGAGCAAAAACTATCATGATTACCTTTACCCTTAACGATAAAAGACTTAGCGCCCATGGAACCGGGAATAATACCATAATCACCCACATCCGCCCTAACAGCGCCCTTCCTCGTCACATAGACATCCTCACCGAAATGACTTTCCATCTCCGCATAATTATGATGACAATTCACTGTTAAAAGAGGTTTAGTTGCTTTTCCGCCCACCAAATGTTTTTCCACAATGGCTTTAAAACGACTCATCATCACATCACGGTTAAAACGAGCATAATTTTGCGCCCACTGCAAATCACGCCAATAAGCCTCAAATTCTGCCGTACCTTTGATAAAATAAGCTAAATCAGGGTCAGCTAACTTCAGATTAGCTAATCGCGCCAACTGCTTACCGGTTCTAATGTGACAGTCTGCCAACTGATTGCCAATATGACGAGAACCAGAATGTAACATCAACCAAACTTGATTTTCCGTATCGATGCAAAGCTCAATAAAGTGATTACCACCGCCCAATGAGCCAACTTGCTTTAATGCTTTACCTTCTAACCGTTGCACCCCTTCATGGAGATGCTGAAATCCTTGCCATCCCTGCCAATTACTCACGGTAGTTTCTACATCTTTATTGTCATTAAAACCCACAGGAATTTGAGCTTCAATATCTTGACGAATTTTTTTTAATTTTCCTTCTAATTGATCCGCTTTAAAGGGCGTTTGGAGGGCGCTCATTCCGCAATTATGCACAAAAACCCCTGCTTTAAGTGCAAAATTATGATATTCAGGCACACTTAAACAATAAACGTCTTGAGTTTCCGTTAAAGGTATAACTGCGATAACTTTATGATTATAGGTGCTTTTACTTTCCTCAAAATTTTGATGATGAATAACAGTTTTCTGACCTTCAAATTTAGGCACTTCCCCTAAAAGTCCAGATCGTGCTACTATCCAATGAGCTTTTTGCCATCGCCCTGAGTAATTTTGTTGAATTAAAGTATATCCATCCCAATCAACTTTAGAGTAAAACGGCATCAAAGAAGTATTCGGTAATAAATTTTGAGCTTCTTGATATTCCCCATTTCTCAACATAAATGAGTGATCTGGAGTACATTTAATTTCTTCACCGTTATCAAGAACAACCTTGACGAGGGGCGCTTGAGTGCGAGTTAATCGAGCTAACGCTTTCGTGGCGACTATTTTGCCACTAGGTGTACAAGAATAAACATGAATAGGACTACCTTTTTTAGCTAACTCTCCGAGAGGATAAGATTTACCATCCACCAATGGAATTAAAGTATCTTCCGTAAAACAACCAATATCAACTCCCACCGCTGCCGGGATGATAGCGTCTTTCGTAGCGATAACTGAGCCCACCAGCGCCCCTTTCCCCAAATGGACATCTGGCATGAGGGCAACGTGTTTGTAAACAAAAGGCAAAGAAGCGACATTTTTAGCCATCTGGGTTTCATGCCAACCTAACTCATGACTAGCCCAAGATAAAACAGGATTTGGAGTTTGTATTTTTAATTCTTCGTAGGGCATAAAGGAAATTATGAATTATGAATTATGAATTATGAATTAATAGGTAGGTGAATAATTAATTATCAATTGTCCATTGTCCATTGTCCATTATCCATTAACAATTGTTAATTAATCATGTTTCTTCATCAAAAATAGGGATTGTAAAATGAAAATCACAACCTTGATTTTTCCCTAAAGATTCTGCCCAAATTTTACCACCCCAATTATTCACAATTTGCCGACAAATTGCCAAACCTAAACCTGTACCACCAGCAGAGCGCCTCAGCGCCCCTTCCTCTTGATAAAAACGGTCGAATACTTGATCAAGGCGCTCTGGTTCAATACCTCGCCCATTATCCGATACTGTCACTTTGAGGCTTTGAGCGGTTTGATTGGCAACACTGATGGTTATTTTACCGTCACCATTGGTAAATTTACAGGCATTATCTAACAGTTTACTTAACACCTCTACCAACCATTCTCCATCCCCTTGTACTAAAGGCATCTGTCTTGGTACAAGATTACTAATTAGTGGAGTTTTCCCCTCGCTTTGACGGGAGCGAATATGAGACAAAGATAATTCGATACATTCTTCAAGGGATAATGGTTCGGGATTCCATTCCACTCTACCGCTTTCTAGTTGGGAAAGGGTGATAAAATCTTGCACTAATTTGCGCATTCTTTCCGCATCTTTGAGGGCAGTATCTAACATGATATTCCTTAAATCTTCTGGCATATCAGATTCATGGGCTAAACTTTCTAAGCAGATTTGAATGGTAGAAAGGGGAGTGCGCAATTCATGACCGGTGATCGCCACTAAATTAGAGCGAGTGCGATCTAGCGCCTCTAATTGTTCATTTAAGTCCTCTAAATTGGTGTAAGATTCTGCTTGAATCAAGGCTACAGCCACTTGAGTGGCGATGGCATTCACGAGGGAAATATCTTCACTTTTCCAGTTAATGGGTTTATCTTCACAGTGATGTAACTCCATCATGCCCAATAGTTTACCCTGATAGAGAATTGGCACCACTAACCAAGAAGTGATCGAACAGGTTTTAATTAAATTTTGCAAAGTTTTGCTACGAGAAGGGCGCTGGTCAAGTTTAACATCATCAATACTGATAGATTCTCCTAGGGTTGATACTTCCTTAAATAAAGGATTATTTCTCAGAGGCCACATTTGCCCTTTGATGGAAGTAATGCCGTCATTTAAAAATTCGTGATTAATTTCGGCACTATGATCACTTTCTTGGCAACGATAAATCACACAACGACAAACTCCTAAACCTTCTCCCAACTTTTCTACGGCTACTTGCATAATTTCTTCGGGATTGAGAGAGCGCCGTATGGAGTCAATGACGGAATTAAGGAGTCGTTCTTTTTTCTCTTTACTGCTAAGAAAACGGTTAGCTTTAATAAGTTTGTACTGTCCTGATTGTAAATAGGTGATCAGACGCTGTACGAAAGGATCGGGGTTAATATTAGGGGATTCAAATTCCTTAGTCTTTTGGGATTTGCCTTTTTTAGGAGATGGTTTTTGACAATATTTTTTTAAAGCCTCATTAGTTTTTGTTGCTAATTCTGGTCGATATTCAGCGATGCGCTGTAATAAGATAGAGGCGGATTCGATGGTGACATCTCGATCAAATGTCCAAATACCTTCAAAACGGCGACTGTTATCCATGGAAAATTCCGCAGATTCACTTTTGGGAAGGTGGGTTTTTTCTCGACAAATTAAGCAGTTGGCGTAATTTTCGGCAATAACCACTAAATGCCACTCTTTACTGAGGGCATCTTCGGGGGTAAAAGCCACTTTTTCGTACACATCGGAAACGTTACTAAATTCGGTTTCGGGCGCTGCTAAAACATAAACATGGGGCGATATTCTGCCGATACGGCGGTAGCGGTGCGCTTCTTGGCGATAAAATTTTTCTTGTTGGAAACAGGCAATAATTAGGGCTTCTTCGGTGTTGGCTAAAACCTGATCTTCCATGGCGTGGGATAAGGCTGTTAGAGAAGATTTAAAATAGATTTGAGTTCGCCACTGCGGAAATACTTTGAGTAAATCTGTAACGACAGAATTAGGATTGCTCATGGAATCTGCTTAATTTTTAGTCGGCTTGGCTTTTGAGATGACCAGTAAATCTCTATGGGCTTGGTTGAGAATTGGTAATCGCACTAATTCTTATGGTACTATTACTTGGTTATGTCTTGATGGTCTGTCAATGTTAAGTTTTTTAAAGTGAACTACCATACACCAAATCAAAGATTATGGTGTAGGCTTCCTACCCAGAAACCAGCGTAGTAGTAGATTTCTTGCGTCCTCTATTACTATGACTTATAGTTTACGGTTGGTAAAAGTATTTCTACTTGGGTATATTTTCTTTCAAGACTATTAATTGTTACTTTTCCGCCGTGAATTTCCAGCAATTTACGGGCAATGGAAAAACCTAATCCTGAGCCTTGTTGCTCATATTTTTTTCGCTGAAATTGCATATAAGCTCCTATTTTTTCGATTTCTGCTGGTGTCATTCCTTTTCCTTCATTGAAGATGATTAGTTTGACTACTGAGTTGCTGGTGTCAGTATTAATTTTTACTTTTTGTTTTGCTTGGGAGTATTTAAAAGCATTATCTATTAATTCCATTAACGCTTTTTGTAGGTTAGTTTCTGACATTCTCACGGTAACATCACGACAGTTTAATTGTAAGTCTGAAGGGCGCTGGTATTTGGATGCAATATCCACAGCAAGAGGTTGAACTAAATTCAACAAGCTACATTCATTTTCACCTTGCAGTAAGACTTGCATTTTTTCATCATCATTACTAATTAATTCTAATTCAGCGTAAAGTAAGAAATTTTGTACTAAGCGAGTTAATCTTTGAGTGCTTTCTAAAATAACCCCAGCAATTTCGGCAATGTCTTCTTGACTCAAACTATCATGATAGTCTTTTAGTAATTGCGCACTAGCACCAATACCATTCAAAGGGGTGTTGACTTCGTGGGGAAGGGCTAAACTAATGCTTTGACGTAGTTGTTTGAGAGTTTCAGTAGATTTTTGCTTTAGTTTTAAACTTTTTTCTAAGCGAGTATTGATAGCTTTAAGTAAATATTCAACACTAAAAGGCTTAAATAGGTAATCATCAGCGCCCATCTCCATACCTCGGCGCATTTCTTGGGGATCAGAATTACCAGTTAAAAAGATAAAAGGAATGTAAGTTAGGTCAATTTCATCCTGTAAATATTCTAGTAAATCATAACCTGTCATTTCTGGCATTGCTACATCACAAAGAATTAAATCAGGGCGATGATAACGAATAATATTTAACCCCTCTTCAGCGTTTTCTGCTGTCACTACGTTAAAATCTACTGTAGTCAAAACGTCTTGAAGATAGTTTCTAATAGCAATATCATCGTCAATAACTAAAATAGTCGTCATGAGGCATTACTTTTAAATAGAGTCTGCGGAAAAAATGCAATGGTGAGGTGAAGGGAAAAGGGAAAAGGGCAACGGGCAACGGGCAAAGGTTAAAAGATGACTAGGTTTCAGGCTTCAGGTTGCAGGTTTCAGGGGTAATTTTCAAACCTAATACCTAACACCTGATACCCGACACCTTTACAGCTATGCTTAAAACCTTTATTTGAAAAGGGTTTTGATTTATTAAGCAAACCCTAATTATTTACTATCCATTATTCATTGTCCATTATTTATTTATAGCTTTCTTTAAGTTTACCTAAAATTCGAGGTTTGAGCTTTTCAAACTCATCTCGTAACCTTTTTTTACTGTCTTTAGAGTTGTTACTATTAGGAAGTTTAGCACTGGTACTTAACCAATCGATCATAATCCGACACTGATTTGAGGCAATGGTAGAAATCATACTATGTTGGCACTTTTCAGGTTCTTCGAGGGCAAAAAAGAGAATTTTATAGTTGCCCGATTCTGCCAAAGAATTAGTTACTTGGCGCCCGGTTTCCGTTTTTAAATCGAGATAACAAGGCAACCAGCGCGCGCCGTAAGTAGGATTATAAATCACCGTAATCCACAGAATCATGGGATGGGGAGAATTAAGATAAAGAAATTGATTATAACGAATACTCGTCATGCGATTGAGAATATCTTTTTTCTCCAACATTACCCACAAGCTAGGAAAATTTTTGGTGCTAGTGGTAACGACTTTCGGAAAAACAATTTTTTGGATAGGTTTATTTTTGGGCCAAGTTAGGCTTTTAGAAATAGTCGTACGATTATGAGTAGTTTTGGCAAACTCGGTTTGATCGGTATCTCTGCCATTAGCTACCACCGTTTGTTGACTGCTATAGCTGGTAGCCTGATTGTTGTAGTTAGGTTGAGATTCTTTTTCTAATTTTTCAATGACTCGCAGAATTTCCGCCACAGTTTGAGGGCGATTATCCCGTGATTTTTCCATACACTTCATAATGACATCTTTTAATTCTTTGGGAATTTTGAGATGAGATTCAAAAGGGCGTGGCGGAAAATCATGATGGGCTTTATACCATGCCCCAAAAGATGAGGCTTCAGGGAGAATGGGCATTTCGAGGGTAAGCATTTCATACATCATCACCCCCAAACTGTAAATATCGGAACGATTATCTAATTCTTTACCTTCCATTTGCTCAGGAGAACAATAAGCCAATGTTCCCATAAAAGAATGGGTTTGAGTAGCGTTAGCTTGTACTAATTTGGCGATACCAAAATCAAGAATTTTGACTAATTCCCCTAGAGTGGGGTCTTGCATTACTAATACATTACTTGGTTTAATATCTCGGTGTACTACCTGACAAAGTTCTTTTTTGAGCATAATACCACTGTGGGCGGCATCCATGCCAACACACATTTGCCGACTGAGATAAAGAAAACGTTTGAGGGGCAAAGGTTGAAATTTAATAACCTCGCTTAAACTTTGTCCTTCTAAAAACTCCATGACATAGTAAGGCACTTCATTATCATCCACACCATAATCTCTAACTCGGATAATGTGGATGCTTTTTTCCCCTAGGAGGGCGCTAATAGTGGCTTCCCGTTCAAAACGGTGGCGCATTTTGTCGTTAAGAAGAGTTTGAGCCAAAAATTTCACAGCTACCACCACACCTCCTAAGAGAGTATCTTCAGCACGATATACTTGCCCCATAGCGCCCGTGCCGATCAACTCTACTAACTGATAACGTTCTGCTAATATGCGGTTTTCTCGCTTCCCTGAACTCATGGCTTAACGACTCATCAAATCTGGTGTATGTTTTATCTCAATCAATATCCTACGGATGAAATAATAGGATTTACTGCACCCATTTAATCTTTTGACTTTCCCAGTCAAACGATCTCAAGGTTAATCATAACTCAATATTTTTTAAGATTTTTACTTTTAAATATTATCCTCTATTGTAGTTGACTTGGTGCTAATCTTTCCAATCACCCTAATATTTTCGGTGGAGGGCGCTGGATTTTGGCACGGGGAGAAAGGGAAGCAGAAGGAGAAAGGGAAGCAGGAGGAGAAAGGGAAGCAGGAGGAGAAAGGGAAGCAGAAGGAGAAAGGGAGACAGGAGGAGAAAGGGAGACAGGAGGAGAAAAGGAGACAGGAGGAATATTAATTATTAATTCGGTAAATACTGGATTAATTGTAGCGCCCGTACCATGATCAAATGTTCTTGCACTTGAATACGATGATGGAGAGTTTCGGAGGTATCATCTGGTAAAATTGGCACGGCAGACTGGATCAAAATTCTGCCACTATCCACCGCTAAATCGACCAAATGAACGGTGCAACCAGTAATTTTGACTCCTGCGGTCAAAGCCTGTTCTACCGCATTAATACCCTTAAAACTAGGGAGTAAGCTAGGATGAATATTAATTACTTTTTGTGGGTATGCTTCTAGTAATACATTAGTAATAATCCGCATCCAACCAGCCATAACTACCCATTGAATGTTATGTTGTTGGCAGATTTTTACGATAGCTTGATCGAGGCTTTCACGGCTAGGGAAATCACGATGATTGAGTAAAACGGTTTTAACTCCATAGTTTTGAGCGCGTTGTTTTACTTTGGCATGGGGGTTGTTATAAATCAGCACTTCAATGGTGGCGTTTAATTCCCCTTTGGCAATACTACTGGCGATAGCTTCAAAATTACTGCCACTTCCTGATGCCATGATGGCTAGTTTGAGGGGCGCTGGATTTTGATCAACTGGGGGAATAAAGTCAGGGGAAATTATAGCCGTCATTATTTTTAATCTATTTTTAACACAATCTATTATTATAATACTTTGGTATTTTTAGCTCTATTTACCAATACAAAAACGGCTAAAAATACGATCCAATACTGATTCTGTCACTTCTTCCCCAGTTATTTCTCCTAAAGCGGAAATGGCGCTACGTAAATCAATAGTCCAAAAATCAAGGGGTAATTGATTATCGATGGTTTCTTTTACCTGCGTCAGGGCTACTTTTGCACGGGTGAGGGCGCTTGCCTGTCGTTGATTGATAGCGATGTCTAAATCTTGCGCTTGTGTTATTCCTGTTTCAATACTATTCAAAATAGCAGTTTCCAGCGCCCTTATCCCTTCATTGTTAATTACGGCGGTAGCAACTATTGCTTTGATACCATCAGGATAATTAACGGCGGTGAGGGGCGCTAAATCCGTTTTATTTACCACCAAAATCACATTCAAATCCTTAATATCTTGGTATATTTGTTCGTCTTCTTTGGTCCAACCGTCGGGCGCTGAAATGGTAAATAACACCAAATCTGCTTCACTAACGGCTAAACGAGAGCGTTTAACGCCAATTTGTTCTACTTTATCATCGGTTTCTCGGATTCCTGCGGTATCTAAAACTTGAATGGGAATACCTTTAACCACCAACTGGGATTCTACCACATCCCTCGTTGTACCGGGTAAATCCGTAACTATGGCCCGATCTGACTGACTCCAAGCATTAAGTAAACTAGATTTACCTACATTCGGGCGCCCGACAATGGCCACTTTTACACCACTGCGTAATAATTCCCCTTGCTCTTTGGTGGCTAAAATATGTTGTACTTCAGTTAAACTACTCTGTAAATCTGTGGTGATTTTTTCTTCATCCAGCGGTGGTAAATCGTCTTCAAAATCGATTCTCGCTTCCACTTCCGCCAAAATATCTAATAAATCATGACGAATTTTTTTAATAGGTTGGGCTAACTTACCCCTAATTCCTGCTAAGGCGATGTGCGCCGCTTGACTGGATTTAGCGCCCACCATCTCAGCGATACTCTCCGCCTGAGTTAAATCAATCCTACCATTTAAAAAAGCTCTTAGGGTAAATTCTCCAGCATTAGCAAGGCGTGCGCCGGCTTCCAGACATAAATCTAACACTTCTTGTACGGGCATAATACCGCCATGACAGTGAAACTCGATTACATCTTCCCGAGTAAAAGAGCGTGGCGACTGCATATATATTAGCAAGGCTTCGTCAACAGTTTGATTTGTAACGGGGTTGATAACGTAACCATAGATAACTTGATGGGATTGCCAAGAAGCCTTCCCCAAAGGACAAAAAATTTTTTGAGCGATGGCTAAAGCAGTATTACCGCTTAGTCTGACAATACCAATACTACCTTGATTTGGTACTACAGCCGAAGCAATAGCACCAATGGTTTCCAGTTGAATGACTTTTTTCACTTCACCACTCAAATTATTAACAAATTTTCCTCAAGCAAAACTAACCTTGATTTCGCTTTTCTAAAAAAGTCTGTAACTGAGAAAGTGCCACCGCACCAATATTAAAAACTGCCCAACTAGCAGCCACACCCAAGGGTAACAAGACAACGACAATTCTCCAATCCATTTTTTAAACCTCTTAGTTTTCTTATATCTGTATTAAATTGATATTATCGCCGTGAAGCACGACAGATTATTACTTATTATCATCTCACAATGATTAATTTTTGTCTATGATTTAATTAATTGATATTGAAAAATTGAATTGATGCCGAAAAAAGATATTTACCATGATGTTTGTAAGAATGCTTTAATAAAAGATGGTTGGCTAATCATAGCCGATCCTTATACTGTTGAGTTTGAAAATGATAACCTATATGCTGATTTACTAGCAGAAAAAATTACTGATAATCAAGAAAGTATTAAACGTATCATAGTAGTAGAAATTAAAAGTTTCATTAGTCCTTCTCCCATGAATGATTTTCAGAATGCTTTAGGGCAATATCTTCTTTATCGTGCTTTTTTGAACTTTTCTCATCAAAATTATGAACTTTATTTAGCCATTAAAAGTTCTATCTTTGATACTTTCTTTCAAAAAAAATCTATTCAAATGGTCATTCAACATCATGAGCTAAACTTAATTATTTTTAATGATAAAAAGGAGGAAATTACTTCATGGATAAAATCAAAAAATATCAAAAAATAATTGAAAAAATATTAACAGAATATGATGAATTAGTACATAAATCACCTGACTATAAAAATGAAACTTGTCTCGTTTTTGACGAAAATCATCATCATTATTTGTGGCTAACCGTTGATTGGAGAGAAGATAAACGTTTAAAATCTATCCATGTCCATATCCGTATTAAAAATAGTAAAATTTATATTGAAGAAGATTGGACTCAAGAAGGAATTGCCCATGAGTTATTGAGGGAAGGGGTGCCAAATTCTGAAATTGTTTTGGCTTTTTATGATCCTGAAACTCGTAAATATACAGATTTTGCTACAGCTTAATTATAGTTATTATTTACTCTAACATTTTCAAGAAATATGACCACCACAACAGTTAAAAATCATTCATTAGAACCCATTATAAAAACACTAAAAAACCAATTTATCCAAATCTATAATCACAGATTAACACATTTGATTTTATTTGGTTCACAGGCAAGAGGAGATGCTCAACAATATTCAGATATTGATATATTAGTAGTTTTGAAAGGTAATGTTAATTGTGTTGAAGAAATAAAAAGTAATAGCAATCTTATCAGTAACTTATGTCTCGACTATGATGCTGTAATTAATTGTTTTTATATTTCAGAAAGTAGATTAAATGAAGATAGTTTATTTATTAATAATATCAAAAAAGAGGGTTTATTACTTTGAATATAAAAATTACTAATAAAAGCTCAAGATTTACGATTATTAGGAGACTATGATGAAATGGAAACAATTTCAACAGAAGAAGCACAAAGCCAAATTAATAGAGCCAAAGAATTTTTAGATTTCTCTCAACAAAAATTAACTGTTTTTATTCAAGATTTAGTCTCAGCTATTTTTTTATTTCTAAACGTTTTTGTGCTTCTTTTAAAGCATCTTGAGGGGATTTTTGCTGTAGCAAAGAAGATTCCAGCGCCCTCCCCAAATTCTCAGAAATATTGGGATAATCAGCGATAATCGGTCGAGATTTGGCGTACTGCATTTGTTCTAAAAATACTTTAATGGTAGGATTTTCTGCTAAAAATTGTTGATATTCTGGGCTATCTTTCACTTTTTTATTAATGGGAATATAGCCAGTTTTTAAAGCCCATTCAGTTTGAAATTCACTGCTTAAAATATATTCTAAAAATTTTAGTGATGCTTCTTCCCGTTGAGGATTAGTATTAAAAACAAAGATATTTTCTCCTCCTAAAACTGTGGCAGGTTGCTCGATAATTGGCAAAGGAAAAACATCAAAATCAATGCCACTTTGATTAAGTTGAGCTAATGTCCAAGGTCCTGTAATCTGCATAGCTACTTTACCTTGAATAAATTGATCTAATTCATATCCCCTGTCGGGCGCTGATAAAATAGCACTATTATTTTTAGTTAATTCTGTACCTAATTGTAATGCTTTTTCTGCTCCTGAATTAACTAAATTAACTTGATTATTAGTCATAATTGAACCATTGGCACTATAAATAAATGGCAACCAAACAAAAACGGTAAATTCTCCTTTTCCTAGGGCTAATAATGCCCCGTGTTGGTCAATTCTGCCATCATTATTAGTATCTTTAGTTAAAGTTCGAGCAATATTAGCAAATTCTTCCCAAGTAGTGGGTAACTCATTTATTCCGGCTTCTTGAAATAGACTTGGTCGATAAAATACAGCAGTATTATTAGTGGCGAAGGGCGCTGACCAGATGTTATTATCTAATTCCATAGTAGCTAACATTGCTGGTTCGATTTCTTCTTTGAGCGGGGAATTATTAAACCATTCTTGTAGAGGTTTAATGGCTTGTAATTCTACTAATTTTCCTGTTAGTTGTGGCACATACCAAAGCATATCTGGCGGTTGATTGCCCACCACTGAGGCGATAATTTTAGGTAGTTGCTCGTCTGGTTGCCCAATGTATAATGCTTCTACCTCTATGTCAGGATTATTGTTGTTAAAATCAACTAAAAGTTCGTTAAAAATTTCTCGATTTTCTGGTGGATTAATGCCATGCCAAAAGGTGATTTTTGTTACGCCATTTTCAGTGGTTGAATTATTATTTTGACAAGCTGATATTATGGGAGTGAAAGTAATTATTAAACAAAAAAGAGTAATTAGGTAACGTTTGATTTTCATTATCAAAGATTCAAAAAGGGCGAGATTTTGTTGGGTTTCGTATCCTCAACCCAACCTACAAATTATTAATGTTTGCCGTGAAAACGAATACCGAGAAAAAGATCGTAAAGAAAACTCCCAAAATTTTGACCATTCATTAAGCCCAAAGATTGCTCACATCCTTTGGCATCTAAAATCGGCTTTGCTTCGTAGTAAGCCGATTGATATTTATACCAAGGAATGGAAGGCCATAAATGATGTACTAAGTGATAGTTTTGACCTAAAATTAGCACATTGAGGAGGGCGCTGGGATATACTCTAGCATTTTTCCAACGGTCACGCTCTTGAAAGGGTCGATGGGGCAAATAATCAAAGAATAATCCTAGGGCAATACCTACCACTAAGGCTGGTACAAACCAAAAATTCATGATATAGCCAATAAAACCGTAATGAATGCCCAGAAATACCACTGTAACTAAAAAGAGACGGCTTAAAAACCATTCCAGTAGTTCATATTTACGCCATAACTGGCGTTTGAAGAAAAAGATTTCGTGATAGAAAAATCGGGCGGCAATCATCCACAATGGACCACCCGTGGAAACAAAGTGATCCGGATCGTTGTCAGGATCGTTAACATGGGCATGGTGTTGTAAATGTACTCTTGTAAAGACAGGAAAGGCAAAACCCAGCATGAGGGCGCTACCATGTCCTAAAATAGCGTTAATAATACGGTTACGATGACCACTATTGTGAGAGGCATCATGAATGACTGTACCCGATAAGTGCAAGGCAAGAACATTTGCACTAAAGCAAATCCAATCTGCCCAACCCCACAAGAAGTAACCACAGGTAGATAATGTGATTAGTAAAATTGCGGTGATAAACATGATTACATTGGGGTTTAAACCATCGGGCGCTTTAAGATATTCTTTGGGTATTGTTTTCAATACAGATGCGGACGACTGCATTGCTGTTTTTTGCTCCTTCCTCTAATTATTTTGTTTTCTTGTGGTAGTTTACAATATTTTCGTTATCTAAGTAAAGTTTTGTAAATAATCTCTCATCAAGAAATCACTTATATTGAGAATGGGTTTAACTAAGTTCAACTCTCCCAGATGTTAAAATATGAGGAATATCCCAGCGCCCGTCACCATTAAACCGAGTAATAGTAAACTACTTTTTTGTAATCTTTTCAAGAGTGGCTCCACTTGATAATTAAAAATTAAGCGATCTCGATTATAAATTTCAAGGGGTTTTTCCCACACTTGTCCATCATACCAACTAGACTCCTCGTAAACAATTTTAGTTTTGAGCAGACGACTACCGATATGTTGCCAACCGAGATACAGTCTAATTAATGCTAAGGCTACAAAAAAACCTCCCCCCATGGCACTGGCAATCACAAAACGTATTAATTCTTCATCGGGAGGAAAACTGGCGGCGGCGATGGGCGCTGTGAGGAATAAACTTAATGCCCAAACTTTGGTTAATTTACGCAAAAATTGCCACTTTGGTAATGCTACCCACCGAAAAAACCCCGATTGACTCAATTCTTGATACTCATTTACTGGTTGTTGTTCTTCTGGTACTGGGCAAAAAGTTGATGATTTATTCATAGATAATAGCTATAAAAAATGGCTCTATTACTTTGAGTATGATAAATTATTAGTTTAGCTAGGGAAAAAGGAAAAGAGAATTATTAAGGAAGAATTTATAAACTTTTAGCTTTTATTTTTCTATAAATGCTATTGGGTAAAGGTTATTTTTTTTAGTTTATCATAATTACTGTAGAAGAGCTATAAAAATACTGTAAAATTAGTTTACCAAATAACATCAATGGAATAATTTTCAAAAACGGAGTCAATACTTAAAATAGGCATCTTTTCTGTTATTCCTTAAGCAATTAACATTCTATCAAAAGGGTCTTTATGGTGTAAAGGTAAGTTTTTTAACTGCCAAATATGTTCTAACTCTATGGGTAAAATTTCCAAATTATTAATATTTTTTTGATGAATGATTATATCTGATAAGAGATTATCAAAGTGTAATTTATTAATGGATATTTTGATTTGCATTTCCCAAACACTAGCAATACTTAGATATAAATTATTTTCTTGGTTTTCTATCAAATTTAAACCAGATAATGATAATTTCTCAGGAGTTAAACTCCACCAAATAAAAGCATGGGTATCTAATAATATTTTCATACAATTTCTCCTAACACGGCTGGAGGTAAAGGATCATTAAAGTCATCACTTACCCAACCCTTGCCTTCATATAAACCAGCGACTCTTTTTTGAGGAGTTGTAGTTTTTTTCTCTGAATTATTATTGTATTTATGGCTGATAAATTCGGTAAAATCTAAAATTTCTTGCTGTTGCTCTGGTGATAAGTCTTTAATCTTTGTTAAAATTGTTTCAGCTAAATCGATGGTCTGCGTAGTCATATTTTAAAGTTATTGATGATTAATATTCTTTATTCTACAAAAAATTATCAGGAACTTTATATTTATTGTTTGATTAGGTTGAAGCTATAGGAGGATTAGACTTCTCCCGAAACACAGGCAAGATGCCTGTTTCACGGTGCAAAAATTCTAATTGTTGGAGATGTCTAGTAAATTGAACTAAGATATTGATATTAGTAATTTGTGAGTGATTAAACGGACTTGATATAATGATTGATAATATCGCCAAAATTAGAGCGCCCTTCACCGGTTTACAAGATAAGTATTACTTCAATTATGGCGGTCAAGGAATTTTACCGCAACCAGCTTTAACAGCCATCATCGACGGTTATCAATACATCGATAAAATAGGTCCTTTCGGCATGGCAATCAATAGTTGGATTAATACCGAAATGGAAGCCACGAGAGAAGTTTTAGCGCACCTCACCCAGTGTGAAAAGGAAAATATTACTTTAACAGAAAATGTCACAGGTAGCTGTAATATCGCTTTGTGGGGCATTCCATGGCAATCGGGGGATGAAATTTTATTAACGGATGCCGAACATCCGGGGGTGATTGCTTCCTGTCAGGAAATAGCGAAACGATTTGGAGTAATTCTCAAAACTTGTGCTATTACCAATCAAACAAGTAACATACTTGAAATTATCAGTAATAATTTATCAAGTCGTACCCGTTTATTAGTTATTAGTCATGTGTTGTGGAATACGGGGGAAGTGTTGCCATTAAAGGAAATTTGTGATTTATGTCATAATTACCGTGGTGCAAAACCGTTACAAGTATTGGTAGATGGAGCGCAATCCGCCGGGTTGTTAGCCCTCGATTTACCGGCGACGGGCGCTGATTTTTACGGTTGCACGGGGCATAAATGGCTTTGTGGTCCTGCTGGGGTAGGATTTTTGTATGTTAAACCGAATTTAAACCCTCCTTTACTGCCTACTTTTATCGGTTGGCGCGGTTTAGATTTTGCCAATCCTGATCTACCTTTTTATGATGACGGAAGAATTTATGAGGTGGCAACTTCGGCTTATCCATTATATATGGGGCTGCGGAGGGCGCTGGAGTTTCATCAGCAATGGGGCGATAATCAGCGCCGTTATGAGCGTATTTGTCAATTAAGTGAATATCTCTGGACAGAATTAGACAAAATCGATGGCATACAATGTGTCACCATGAAACCTCCTCAATCTGGTTTAGTATCTTTTTACGTTGAGCAACCTCAACATATCGTTAATAACTTGGAGGGAGGGCGCTTTTTCCTCCGCACTCTGGCTTATCCTAGTTGTGTGCGCGCCTGTGTTCATTATTTTACCCTCGAATCAGAAATCGAAACATTAATCAAAACACTTAGGGGTTGCTGAAAAAGTATTTTAGTGAGAGGAGGTGTCAGGTTTCGGGGGTCAGGTGTTAGGTTAAATGTTTATAAATTAAAGACTTTAGCCAAATAGTTATTTTTCATAAATTGCTATTTTGTGTCAATTATTTTCGATTCCCATACCAGAAATACAGATTTTTTGGAGAAAAAAGATTATTTTTGGCACTTTTTTAGAGTTTAATTATGCTTAAAACCTTTGTTTTAAAAGGGTTTTGATTTATTCAGCAGAATCCAACTTTCAATTGTCCATTATCAATTATCCATTATCCATTATTTTCAACTTCATGGGCAAAACTCTGTACCCTAGTAAAATGAAAAGGTCCAGCTACCGATCCCCATAGTAACTCATCGGTTACTAAATCGCGCCCTCGATCAAAACTAATCAATTTTTGTTGGTCAATTTCAAAACTATTATCTAAATAAGATTCTTTACCTTTGCGCACGACAATACAGGCTTTGCCCGGTTTAACAAAACCTTTAAACCCGTTGCCATCATTGTGGGCAATCATATCACAACCGTTCATTTTTTCCAGATGATTGAGGGTTAATTGTTGTAGTCGAGGTAAATCACGGGAAGCACCATAAAATTTTTCTTCCTCTTTGAGTTTATAATGTACTAACTCTAAATGATTTTCGACACTTTGAATGGTAAACACCCGTAAACGATAGGGTTGCGTCAACAAAAAATCGTACGCCTGTTCTAAAAAAAAGCTCACTTCACCGAGTAATGATAAGGGTAGAGGGCGCATACATACTCGAATGTGAGCAAAAAAAGGCGGATTATCCCATGCTTGTTGTTGATTACTAAAATCTGCTGCCATTAATTGTGCTAAGGCTTTTATATTTTGAGAATTAGTCATGTTTAAATAAAATAATTTGTTATAAAGAAATTATATCTTTTTTAGTTTCCCTACCCTGTCACAAACTACATGGTTATTAGTTTCTGACATTTCAGCAGAGACGTTGCACCCAACCTCTCTACATCGAGAATGAAATATCCAATTAATTTTGCTCACCTACTGATTACCAATAATTTTGATAGCCCCTCTCCTGTGGGAGCAGGGCGTTTTCATTCTCAAAAATGTTAGTTTCTCAAACTAGCCAATAATCTGAAATTCAGAGGTTTTTAACTACTAATAAATCAATTAATAGTAAAAAATCCTCCTGTCTCCCTGAATCTCCCCCCTTTTTAAGGGGGGTTGGGGGGGATCATCCTTATATTGTCTTCTTGTCAAAAACAAATCAATTTTGATCCTGACTTTGAAAACACCCTGCTGTGGGAGAGGGGTTGGGGTGAGGGCAAAATCTTTTGAGACTTACTTTACTTTAAAAATACTTAGTCTGTTGATTCGTTTCGGGCTAAAAGCCGAAGATACTGTGAAAAAATATAATGTTGTAGTAAATTGATTTATATATGGCTAAAGATGAAATGTGGGAAAATTGCCTATCTATATTAAGGAGACATCGTATTATCGCTGTAATTCGTGCCGATAGTTGGTACATTGCCGAGAAAATGGCAGAAACTGCTATTAATGCTGGTATTAGGTTAATTGAAGTGACTTGGAATAGTATTAACCCAGCGCCCTTCACCGCTTATTTACGCCAAAAATATCCCCATTGTTATATTGGTGTCGGTACAATTATCAATTTAGCTGATTTAAAAACCGCTCTTGATGCGGGCGCTCAATTCGTGTTTTGCCCCCATTTTGACCTAGATTTACTTAACTTTGCCCACAATCGTCAAATTCCCTTGATCCCCGGTACTTTTTCCCCCAGTGAAATCATTAACGCTTTTCGGGGAGGGGCGCTGGTGGTGAAAGTTTTTCCCATTCAATGTTTAGGAGGGGTAAACTACATCAAAGCCTTACAAGGTCCTATGGCACAATATCCCCTCATTCCCACCGGAGGAGTAACTATGGCACAAACTAAAGCATTTTTAGATGCCGGCGCCCTTGCCGTGGGTTTGGCTTCCGATCTTTTTCCCCCTCATCTTGTTTTAGAGGAAAAATGGACGGTGATGGGCGCTGTTATTGCCGAAAATCTCGCTAAAATTAATGGATAAGAGAAGGGATGAAGAATGAAGAAGTAATTGTTTTCTAAATTCTAAATTCTAAACTTCCTTCCCTTTGCCCTTTAGTCACGGCTATTAATAGCAATTAAAAGACGAAGAATAAAGACAAATAAATTGATATAAGTAAGATACATGGAAAGCGCAGCCGATAAATACTGCTCATCACGGTAACTGCGAGGTAGGATAAAGAAATCAACCACAGAAACACCAGCAAAAAGAAGCACTCCAAAACCAGAAATACCAACTTCTAACCAACTAGGAGTATAAACCCCAAAGATACTAAATAATAATTGACCAACCAAAACCACCAATAAACCAATCATGGCAATGGAAATAGTTTTGGTTAAAGCTAAACCATCTTCCTCTGATAAATTTGAGCCAATATTTCTACCGACAATGAAAGTAACGCCACAACCTAGCGCAGCGATGGCAACTCCATTAATGCCTACTCCTTGAGTGCCGAGGGCGACATACACTAAACCACTGAGAGTATAACCAGATAAAAGGCTATAAACCGCAAGAAGGGGTAAAGCAAGGGCATTATTAGCTTTTTCGGCGATACCTCTTACCACAAAAAAGAGAACTAATTCGGCAATTAATGCAACGATAAAAGTTGGCATAAAAATGCCGGGGCTAGAACGAATTATACCTAAACCGCCGTAAGTACCTACAGCAGTTAAAACTAAGCCACCACCTAAATAGGGTAAGGCATTGGGAATGACATTAGGTCCAACGATGGCACTATTGCGACTTTTTTTGATTGCCTGACGAAAGTTACTACTTGTAGCCATATATTTATTTTTTAATTAGTAAATTTTGTTTATCTATTTATATGATAATTCTCAAATCAAAATTTGGATGGTGATAATTCCCCCACTTTTTTTACACTGGGTTTTTGCATTCTAAAATTTTTAGTTGAGACAAAGTAATAAGTAACAAGTAAAAAGTAAAAAGTAAAAAGTTTTGATTCTTTTTGATGAAAAAAGACTCCTCCAGATATTTTTAACTAATAATTAATCAAATAATAGAAAATATTACTCCCCTCTCCCTTTCACCCTTGCTTCCTCTGCTTCCCCTGCTAAACAAATCCATTTTGATGCCGACTTTGAAAACACCCTGCTTCAAAAGCGCCCTCCGCACCAATTTAACGACGACGGCGACTACTACCAAAACCACTACTACGACGAGGGGTAGTACGGCGGTAACTGTTGTTACTACCAAAACTGTTGCTACTAGGTTGTTTTACTTTAGTAGATGAGCCATTAGTTTTTAAATTAGTTGAACCAACCCCAGCGCCCGTCGCTTTACTATTATTCGGGTTATTCGACCTTACCGCACTGGTATTAGTATTGCGGACACTGCCTGAAGTACGCAAAGTTTGACGATTTTTTTCCACGGGAGGGGCGCTGTTATAATTAGAACGATAACTTTGTACTGCATCATTATAACTATTACCGTATCCACCAAAACCCCTCATGGTACCACCAGAATAAACAGGGGGGAGATAATACTGAGGAGTGAATAACATACTACCGATAGCTTGACCAGCCAAAGCGCCCGCAAACGGAGTCCAAAAACTAGACTGTTGACGAATAACCACCGTTTCCTGTCTGCCTGTATTAGCATTAGTCACAGTTTCCGTTTCACTGTGGATATATTCAATACGAAAATCTTCCGTTAAGTGCATTACGGCATCATTACCGTTTATGTCAACATAGGTTTGTTGTCCATTTTTAATTTCTTCTTCCGTTAACCTTGCCATTCTTAACTCAGTAGTGGCAAAAGTCGGTTTAACCCCCGTTGGAGTATTTAGCAACATGAGACGGTATTCTCCATCTAGATCATTAAAAGTTGCTTGTTGTACAGGATATTGTCCATCGGGAATATTATTCTTAACTTGTGCAATGCTATTGTTTGCAGAATCGGCATTAACGTTACTAGAACCACAAGCAACGGTAGTAAATCCTAAGACTATCGTCAATAACACCGCTAATATTTTTTTTGATAACATATTTTTTCTAAATTTATTGTAAAGCTGAAAATTTGGCAGAGATTTATTGTGTCATTATTCACAATCTAACCATTTTTTTAATGTAACTCAAAATAAGTAATTAGTCAGGAAGGAAATTACCCCCAGCGCCCTCCACCATAAACATGACAGGGAGAAGGGGAAGCAGAGGAAGCAGAGGAAGCAGAGGGGAGATAATTAGTAGTTTTTCATTATCAATTGTCCATTATCAATTATCAATTATTTTCTTAACCTATCCTTTACCAACAAATTACCTAGGCTGTTCTATCATTAGAACTTGAACCGTTCAGTTAATGTATATAAATAGTTAAATGTTAGAACTAAACAGAAAAAGTATCAAAAATAGAGTATTGTTACCAGTCTCCAGCGCCTTTCTCGCTTTTGCTTTAGTAGCTTGTGGCGGTGGCGGTACAGATACCACTACAACGAGTGGTGGTGGAGACACAGCAACGCAAGAATCAGCCTATGACCTTCCTTTTGATGGCACTGTTAGTTTGACGGGCGCTGGGGCAACCTTCCCCGCCGCCCTTTACCAAAACTGGTTTGTGTCTCTCAACAAAGAAGTACCTCAATTACAGGTTAACTATCAATCCGTTGGTAGTGGTGCTGGAGTAGAACAATTTAGCGCAGGTACAGTGGATTTTGGTGCTAGTGACGTAGCTATGACCGATGAAGAGATGGAAAGGGTAGAAAGAGGAACTTTACTACTACCTGTGACCGCTGGTGCTATTGTTTATGCTTATAACTTAGAAGGCATAGAAGGTTTAAAACTAACGAGACAAGCCTATGTGGACATTACTTTAGGTAAAATCACTAGATGGAATGATCCTGCCATTACTGAGAGTAACCCAGATTTAACATTGCCTGATGAGCCTATTACTTTTGTACATCGTTCTGATGGTAGTGGTACAACAGGATTTTTCACCAAGCATTTAACTGCTATTAGTCCAGAATGGGCTGAGAAAGTAGGGGAAGGCAAAACAGTGCAATGGGGACCTATTGGCGGTACTTTTGTAGGTGGTAAAGGTAATGAAGGTGTAGCCGCCACCATTCAACAGACGGAGGGCGCTATTGGTTATGTAGAATATGGTTATGCTAAAAACAATAAGAATATTAAAATGGCAGCTATAGCAAACGGGTCTGGTGAATTTATTGTTCCTAGTGATGAAGCAGCCTCAAGAACTCTTGCTAACGTAGAATTACCTGAAAATTTAAGAGCCTTTATTACTGATCCCGAAGGTACAGACTCTTATCCTATCGTTACTTATAGTTGGATCATGGCTTATAAAGAGTACAGTGACCCTGATAAAGCAGCCGCTTTAGAGGCAACGATTCAGTATGTGTTGACTACTGGTCAAGAGGTAGCTCCTGCTTTGGGTTATATTCCTTTACCTCCTAATGTGGTGGCTAAAGTTGCTGAAGTTGCCGATCAAATTTCTCCTGATTACACCATCAAAGTTAATTAATCATTGAGTTAAATTGAGTCCTCTTATTCCATGAAACATTGGAGTAGGAGGAGCATTCATTCTGTTCAATACTTAAAATATGCCGTGAAGTTTTAAACTCTTCTTAACCTTGACCGTATATAAGTATAAAGTTAAAGTTCTTTTTTAAAAGAGAACTTCAAAAAGCGTCACACACTACTACTAAATATTAGAATAATGAGTGTTTCTGGTTATCCTCAACAGTCCACGGGAGTAATAGAGTCGAGATCAAGTGTGGAGAAAAATCTGGATGCAGGTTTTCGTTGGTTAACCTACATTTTCGCTCTTTTAATCGGCTTAATTCTACTCAGTATTGCTTTGGTCATTGCGGTGGCCGCTTGGCCCGCTATTGTGGAGTACAACTTCAGTTTTTTTAACAACAGTAATTGGAATCCCGTTACTGATGAATACGGTACTATTGCCGTAATCTACGGTACTTTAATGAGTTCCTTCATTGGTTTAGTCATTGCCATTCCTTTAGGGATAGGTGCGGCTATTTTTCTCAGTGAGGACTTTATTCCTGAAAATCTGCGCACCGTTCTAGTTTTCTTGGTGGAAATATTAGCTGCTATTCCCAGTGTGGTTTATGGCTTATGGGGGATTTTTGTTCTTATCCCTATCAGTAAAACTCTGGGGGTGTGGCTATTTGAAAATCTCGGTTGGATTCCTATTTTCAGTCGTCCTCCGGCTGGTCCGGGTATGTTACCATCTGGTATTGTCTTATCTATCATGATTTTACCTATTGTCATCGCCATTTCACGGGATTCCTTAGCTTCTTTGCCCCCTGATTTACGTCAAGCCTCTTTAGGTTTGGGCGCCACGCGCTGGGAAACTATTTTCCGAGTTTTAATCCCTGCTGCTATTTCTGGTATTGTCGGTGGCGTCATGTTGGGGTTGGGGCGCGCTATGGGAGAAACCATGGCTGCTACTATGATTATTGGTAACTCTAACCGTTTGAGCATTTCTATCCTTGAACCAGCTAACACTATCGCCTCTTTGATTGCTAACCAGTTTGCGGAAGCTAGTGGTTTACAAGTTTCGGCTTTGATGTATGCCGGGTTAGTGCTGATGTTTCTTACTCTCATTGTTAACATCTTCGCTGAATTAATCGTTAATCAAATTAAAGCTAAATACGAATAAAGTTTTGAGAGGAAGTAACTTGTTATGACTAACTCTAGTAATGTAATTGATTTAAAGAGAAAACCCGGTGGCACTAGGGCTATCGTGGGTAAAATTATGACTTCTTTGGCTACTCTATGCGTGTTAGTCACCTTAGTGCCGTTGGCAGCAGTAATGTACTTTGTGCTATTGCAAGGTTTTAGTCGCCTTCGTTTTGATTTATTTACCGAGTTACCACCGCCTCCCGGTTTGGAGGAGGGTGGTTTAGCCAATGCCATTATCGGTACATTAGTGGTGGTGGGTATTGCCACTGCCATTGCTGTACCTATCGGAGTATTAACTGCGGTATATCTTTCTGAATTTAGTAATAATGGCAAAACAGCTTTAGCCATTCGTTTTGCTACTAACGTACTCAGTGGTGTACCTTCAATTATTGCGGGGGTATTTTCCTATGGTTTATTAGTAGCAACAGGAATCGTTGGTTTTTCCTCTGTGGCTGGGGGTGTAGCGTTAGCAGTATTAATGTTACCTACCATTATTCGTACCAGCGATGAAGCCTTAAAAATTGTGCCTCAAGACATTCGTTGGGCTGCCTTGGGGGTGGGCGCTTATAATTACCAAACGGTACTAAAAATCGTTTTACCCGCAGCTTTACCCGGTATTATTACTGGTGTAACTCTGTCTATTGCGCGCGCTGCCGGAGAAACAGCGCCCCTCATCTTTACAACTTTATACTCAAATTTTTGGCCTAACGTATCCCCTCAAGGACTACTAGAACCCATTGCTACCCTGTCAGTATTGGTTTATAACTTTGCCATCGTACCATTTGAGGCTCAAAATGAGTTGGCTTGGGCTGGTTCACTAATTTTGGTAGTTCTAGTATTAATTACCAGTATTATTGCTCGTCTTGCCACCCGTAAGCAAGTTTATTAAAACCATATCTTTATCAAATACCAAATTTTATTGTTAAAACTATGAATACAGAAAATAGTTATATAGATTCTCCGAATCTTAATCAAGGGCTAATGGCACTAGAAAATGTGGATATTTACTATGGAAAATTTAAAGCCGTCAGACAAGTAAATTTGCAAATCCCCAAAAATAAAATTACCGCTTTTATTGGTCCTTCCGGTTGTGGTAAAAGTACCATTTTAAGATGTTTGAACCGTCTTAATGACCTAATTAAAATTTTTCGCCTCACTGGTAAAGTAACTTATCATGGACAGGACCTTTACGATAAAGAAATTGATCCCATTGAAGTGCGCAAACATATCGGCATGGTATTCCAGCGCCCGAATCCCTTTCCCAAAACTATCTACGATAACGTAGCCTATGGTGCAAGAGTTAATGACTATAAAGGTGATATGGATGAGTTGGTAGAAACTTCTTTGCGTCGTGCCGTGTTATGGGATGAAGTGAAAGATAAACTAAAAGAAAGCGGTTTTTCCCTATCTGGTGGACAACAACAGCGATTATGTATAGCGCGCACCATCGCTGCCCAACCCGAAGTAGTACTAATGGATGAACCCTGTTCTGCATTAGACCCTATTTCTACCCTCAAGATAGAAGAATTGATGCACGAATTAAAAGAAAATTATACCATTGTTATCGTGACTCACAATATGCAACAAGCCACGAGGGTAGCCGATAGAACCGCTTTCTTCAATGCTGAAGCCGTAGGAAACAAGGGTAATAAAGTCGGTTATTTAGTGGAATATGACGAAACCGATAAAATTTTTAAAGATCCGGAAGATCAAATGACCAAAGATTATGTTAGCGGTAAATTTGGTTAAGTTTTAATAGGTGTCAGGTGTCAGGTATTAGGTGAAAGAATTGACAAAAAATATATCTTAATTGATTTTTTCGGTTCAATTTTTAGCTCGAATCAGATCATCGTCTGAAAATTATACCTGAAACCTGCCCTTATCAGGCATTCTTGCCTCGAACTGAGGTTGAAACCTGATACCTGACACCTCCCATCAGCAAACCCTAAGTAGGGAAAAAAAGAGAAGGACAAGCGCCCTTCTCCTTTGAAACTAACTAAAAATTAATAAACACCAGCGTTATAGCGCTCATCCCCTTCATTAAAGACATCAGCCATGGGAGTGGCCGTAAAATTATCAAGATTAGCTTGTAATCTATCCTTTTGTTTCTCACTCAAACCCGGGATATTTAAAACATCCTCTACAGCTTCGTAGGGAGCATTTTGGATAACTAAACTAGCTAACTTAGGGTAAAAACCCCTTAACTCTCTAAAATCACGAATATCGCTGTTATTAACATCGATTTTTTGTCCAAATTCAGTGGTAAGCAAATCATCAGCAGCATTACGACGCTCATTTTCTACTGCCAAAATAGCTGTATTACTAACCAACATAGAGTCAAATCCTAGTGCTTGAACAGGTGTTGCCACAAATAGCGCCCCCATCACTAGCAATAAGCTCAAAAATGCCGTTACCCTTTGCCAAATTTTCATCAAAAATCAACCTCCACAATTAAGATAACTTTAAAATTTATTTTATATTTTTTGAATTTGGTCGGTCTAGGTATATTTCCTAACAATTTTATCAGGGAAACTACCCTCAATCTTAATAAATTCGTAACGATTTGTAAAGATACGAAAGAGAATCTCTTTTCCCCTTGAGAAAAATTTGTTAAATATGAGACAATTTAAGGGTCAAACGTGATTAGACATTTTAAAATATATGACATTACAATTAGGTGACATTGTTCCTAACTTTACTCAAGCCTCCAGTGAAGGCGAAATTAATTTTTATGATTGGGCTGGGGATAGTTGGGTAGTGCTTTTCTCACACCCTGCGGATTATACTCCCGTATGTACCACCGAATTAGGCACAGTTGCCAGTTTGCAGTCCGAATTTCAAAAACGTAACGTCAAAACCATCGCCCTCAGTGTTGATGACGTAGAATCTCATAAAGGTTGGATTAGCGATATTAACGAAACTCAAAATACCACCGTTAACTATCCCATTCTAGCTGACGGAGATCGTACCGTTGCTGATTTATACGGCATGATTCACCCCAATTCTTTAAATAATCTTACGGTTAGGAGTGTGTTTATTATCGATCCTAACAAAAAACTTAGATTAACCATTACTTATCCTGCTAGTACGGGTAGAAATTTTGACGAAATTTTGAGAGTAATTGATTCCTTACAGTTAACTGATTATCACCAAGTAGCTACTCCTGCCAACTGGCAAGATGGCGATGATTGCGTGGTTGTGCCTTCTATTCCCACCGCAGAAGCCAAAGAGAAGTTTCCCAAAGGAGTAACGGAAATCAAGCCTTATTTACGCATGACTCCTCAACCCAATAAATAATCATAATCAGGTTGTTACGTTATAAATTCTTTTACCCTCACCCCTACCCCTCTCCCATAGGAGAGGGAAACAATTTTTTGCTATTTATCTAATTGATTAATTCGCAGTTAAAAACTAAAGATCGTGAAAATAATTAGCCGAGACAGGGTAAGATAAAACGAAATTGTAATTCTATTGATTAATGATATGGCTGGTAAACTGAAAAAAGGTTCTTTTGTCAAGGCAATTAGAGAAAAGTTAGCAGGTAGTTTGGAAGCTAAAGCAAGTGATAGTCGTTTCCCTAGCTATATTTTTGAGAGTAAGGGAGAGGTTTTAGATTTGAATGATGAGTATGCTTTAGTTAAATTTTACACTCCCACCCCTAGCGTATGGTTTCGTTTAGACCATTTGGAAGTAATTGATAATTAATTGATAATGGGTTGAACATTGTTCAACCCCTACATCTTCTCCCTTCTCCCTTTCTTCCCTACTATGACTGAATCGACTTATCTTTCTTCTTCTAACAAGTTGGCAAAAGTGGCGGTGGTGGGCGCTGGTAATGTAGGGCGCACTCTCTCTCAGCGTCTTATTGAGGGTAATCTTGCGGATGTCTGCTTATTGGATATAGTGGAAGGTTTACCCCAAGGTATTGCCCTTGATCTGATGGAAGCGCAGGGGTTGGAATCTCATCATTGTGAAATTACTGGCACCAATGATTATCAAGATACTGCTAATGCTGATATTGTGGTGATTACGGCTGGTATCGCTCGTAAACCGGGTATGAGTCGGGATGATTTACTCAAAATTAACGCTAAAATTGTCACAGAAGCCACAGAAAAATCTTTAGTATATTCTCCCAATGCAATTTATTTGGTTATTACTAATCCTTTGGATGTGATGAGTTATTTGGTGTGGAAAACCAGCGCCCTCCACCCTAAGCAAGTGATGGGTATGGCTGGGGTATTAGATTCGGCACGGTTACAAACTTTTATTGCGCTTGAGTTGGGAGTCTCTATTCACGATGTGCAAGGCATGGTTTTGGGGGGGCATGGTGATTTAATGTTACCTATACCTCGTTATTGTACCGTTAGCGGTATTCCTATCACTGAATTGATGTCAGCAGATAAAATTGAGCAAATTATACAACGTACGAGGGTGGGGGGCTCTGAAATTGTTAAATTGTTAAAAACTGGTAGCGCCTACTATGCCCCAGCTTCTTCCGCTTGTTATATGATTCAGTCGATTCTATTTAATCAATCTCGTCTTTTAACCGCCGCAGTATATTTGAATGGTCAATATGGCTTAAATGATTTATTTTTAGGTGTGCCTTGTCGTCTGGGTAGTCATGGAGTTGAGGAAATTCTTGAGTTGAAATTAACAGATGATGAGTTAAAGGTTTTACATAATTCTGCTCAATCTGTACGAGAAAGTATTAATAAAATTGATTTTTAAGGTCAAAAAAATAGATCAGAAATGTTAACCTCTATTTGTTCTATCTATAATAAGAATTAGATAAAAATGGAATATATTTAATAGATATGATTGTGAAAAAATCCCGTCAAAGAAAAAAAAATCATCGTTTAATTACCCTAATTACCAGCGCCCTCCTCACTGGTCAAATGATCATCGGTGGTGCTAGTATTGCCCAAAATGAGCAAAAGGAATTTAGTTATAGTGACTTACTAAATAAAATTGAGACGGGGGAAGTTACTAGAATCCAAATTGATCCTGAAACTAATTACGCCACAGTCTATCTACAAAATACCCCTGAAGATGAACCGGAAATAGTCCGATTATTCAACAATAATCAAGAATTGATCAGCAAAATTAGGGAAAATGACATTGAATTTACGGTGGAGACGAGGGGCGCTTCTGCTACTGCGGTAATTAGTGGAATGCAACTAGCTTTATTACTATTTTTGATTATCGGTTTATTTCTGTTAATTCGCAAATCCGCTAACTCTGCAGGTGGAGCGATGAATTTTGGCAAATCTCGCGCTAAATTTCAGATGGAATCAAAAACGGGCGTTGGTTTTAATGATGTGGCAGGAATTGAAGAAGCCAAAGAAGAATTACAAGAGGTGGTAACTTTCCTCAAAACCCCCGATAAATTTACGGCGGTGGGCGCCCGAATCCCTAGAGGAGTATTATTAGTAGGACCTCCCGGCACGGGTAAAACCCTTTTAGCCAAAGCCATTGCAGGAGAAGCCGAAGTGCCATTTTTTAGTATCTCTGGCTCTGAATTTGTAGAAATGTTTGTGGGGGTGGGTGCTTCCCGAGTGCGAGATTTGTTTCGTCGCGCCAAAGAAAATGCCCCTTGTTTAGTTTTTATTGATGAAATTGACGCTGTGGGCAGACAAAGAGGAAGCGGTATCGGGGGAGGTAATGACGAAAGAGAACAAACTTTAAATCAACTGTTAACGGAAATGGATGGTTTTGAAGGCAACTCAGGTATTATCGTTATCGCCGCTACCAATAGACCAGATGTACTAGATAGTGCCCTCATGCGTCCGGGTCGATTTGATCGTCAAGTGATTGTGGACTATCCTGATTTACAGGGTAGGTTAGGGGTGCTAGATGTTCATGCTAGTAACAAAAAACTTGATCCCGAAGTGGACTTACAAACTATTGCCAGGCGCACTCCGGGTTTTTCGGGCGCTGATTTAGCAAATTTACTTAATGAAGCAGCAATTTTGACGGCACGAAAACGCAAAGAAGCCATCACCATGGAAGAAATTGATCAAGCCATTGATCGAGTTATTGCAGGGATGGAAGGCACACCTTTAGTGGATAGTAAAAGTAAGCGGTTGATCGCCTATCATGAAGTGGGACACGCTTTAGTAGGTACTTTAACACCCGGTCATGATCCAGTGGAGAAAATCACTCTCATACCACGGGGAAGGGCGCAGGGTTTAACTTGGTTTACTCCGTCTGAAGAACAGGGTTTAATTTCTCGTAGTCAGCTATACGCAAGGATTACAGGGTTATTAGGCGGAAGGGCAGCCGAGGAGGTAGTTTTTGGGGAAGATGAAGTGACGACGGGCGCTAGTAATGACATCGAAAGAATCACTAATTTGGCGAGGCAAATCGTGACTAAATTTGGGATGTCGGATTTAGGTGCTTTTGCTTTAGAAGAAGATACTCAACCGTTGTTTTTAGGTGGTGACTCCATGAGTCGCACAGAATATTCCCAAGAAGTAGCAGTAAAAATTGATCTTCAAGTCAGAAATATTGTTAATCAGTGTCACGAAAATGCTAAAAATATTATCAAAAACTATCGTCCTGTTATTGATTTATTAGTAGATATGTTAATCGAAAGAGAAACTTTAGATAACGCTACTTTTGAGCAAGTTTTGCAGGATTTTCGTTTGCAAAAAGTTAGTTAATTAAATTGATACTTAATAAGTAAATAAACAAAATTAATTGGCTATTTAATTGTTAATGTAGAGACCTTGCAGACAAAGTCTCTACTACAATCTGAAAAAATAGATTAAGTGATAAATACTAAATTAATTTAACCTATTAATATCAGAAAAATTTTGATTATTGACATTTTAGTTATTATTTAAAAATTCTAATAAAATATTTTTTCTCAAAAATAACCAAATTTATTATCCATGATCTAATAAAATCTCCGCATTGGTAATCTTAATTTGTAATTCGCACCAAAGATGTATTTTTTCAGTGGTGACAGGAGGATCAAAGTAAACAGCATGGCGAATTATTTCGCTTTCGGCTGGGGTTATCCTACCATCGGTAATGGCATTTTGTATTAAATGCTCAATCTTATTGATTTTATCAGTCATAGATAATTGATAATGAATAATTATCCTTCTTTTGTCACTTTTAGAGAAGGATGATAAAAGGTGAAATAAGGAAAGTCTCTCCTTCTCAAGGGCAGGGCTGTTTCATGCTAAAAAATGTCACTTTCTCAAACTATCTACGAGTATAAAGTTCAGAGGTTTTTAACTACTAATAAATCAATTAATAGTAAAAAATCCTCCTGTCTCCCTGAATCTCCCCCCTTTTTAAGGGGGGTTGGGGGGGATCATCCTTATATTGTCTTCTTGTCAAAAACAAATCAATTTTGATCCTTGCCTAAATTTGATGATTTTAGCTATCAATTTTAGTAAAATCTAGCGCAGCAGAATTCATGCAATAACGCTTTCCAGTGGGTTGAGGACCATCTTCAAAAACATGACCTAAATGAGCATCACAATTGGCACATAAAACCTCTGTACGTCTCATGAAGAAGCTAACATCAGTTTTATAGGCAATATTTTTCTCTTCCGCCGGTTGCCAAAAACTTGGCCACCCCGTGCCAGAATCATATTTAGTCTCGGAAGAAAATAACTCACTGCCACAACAAACACATTTATAGATTCCTTTTTCTTTGTTATCGTGATATTTTCCAGTGAAAGCCCTTTCTGTACCGTGTTTTCTGGTTACTTGAAATTGTTCTGGTGTCAGAATTTCTTTCCATTCTGTGTCAGTTTTTACCACTTTAGCTGTCATTGTTTTAAGATTACTTGATAAGTTTTAATGGCATTATGCTTTTATCCTATCAAAAAGTGTCAGATCGAGTCAAGGGTGAAGGGCGCTGATGCTTGACAAATCAATTTCAATTTTTCGAGTTTTCTAATCTATATTCATCAAGAAAACCACCAATTAATGAGAAGTAATCGTAAATTTAATTTTGACTATCCTTAAAATTACTAATCCCTTAAAAGGGAAGGTTTTAAACCCTTGATTATTTGATAAAGTAAAGGATTGTAATACAAATAATTTAAAACTTTACCCTCTTATGACCACAAGCGTTAAAAATAAAATTGACGATAAAAAAGTAGTAAAAGAATATTTTAATGCCACTGGCTTCGAGCGCTGGCGTAATATTTACGGTGATGGTAGCGTTAATAAGGTACAATTAGATATTAGACAAGGACATCAACAAACTATTGATAAAGTTGTGGCATGGCTTCAGGATGATGGCAACTTGTCAGAGTTAGTCATTTGTGATGCCGGGTGTGGGGTTGGTAGTTTAACCATTCCCCTTGCTCAAGCAGGGGCAAAGGTTTTTGCCAGTGATATTTCTGCGAAAATGGTAGGAGAAGCCGCTGAAAGAATCAAAGAAACGGTAAAAAATCCCATCAATGTTAGGGTAGCGGTGCAAGATTTGGAATCTATTCGAGGAGAATATGATACTGTTATTTGTTTAGATGTGTTGATTCATTATCCCACTGAGGATGCTAGTACAATGATTAGTCATTTGGCATCCCTTGCTAAATCTCGTTTAATTATCAGTTTTGCTCCAAAAACTCCCTTTTTGACGGTATTGAAAAAAATCGGGGAGTTTTTTCCAGGCCCGAGTAAGGCAACTCGTGCTTATCAACATCGGGAAGAAGATATTATAAGAATTTTAAAGGATAATGGTTTTCAAATTAAGCGTACTGCCATGACTAGCACAAGTTTTTATTATTCTCGTCTTCTTGAAGCGGTTAGATAAAGTCTGCGGAAAAAGTGGAGTGGTGAGGAGAGGTGTCAGGTATCAGGTGAAATGCCTATAAATCAAAGACTTTGCCATCATAGTTATTTTCCATAAATTGCTATTTTGTATCAATTATAGCAATTTCCACCCTTTTGAGGTACAAGATGATCCCCCTAAATCCCCCTTAAAAAGGGGGACTTGAGAATAATGAACATACCTCATTATCATGAAAAACGCTATATTTTTGATTTGCATATCAGAAATACGATGATAAAATGTTATTTTTTGCAAATTTTGATTATTTTAAGCTCGGTTTTTGCGAGTTGAGGTAAGCAAAAGGGAAGGAGGTCAATTAATTTTTGATTAATGCTATGTCAGATTTTTATTTGGGAATGGATTTCGGCACGTCTGGGGCAAGGGCGCTGGTAATTGATGAAAGTTTGGGGATTGTTTATCAAAAAAAGGTCAATCCTGTTAACTACAGCGCCCCTCACCATTGGCAAGAAGTGTTATTTTCATTACTTAATGATATTCCTTTGATGATTAAACAACATTTAGGAGCTATCGCTATTAATGGCACTTCTAGCACCATGATATTATGTGATCAGTGGGGTAATCCCCTTGATTCTCCTCTCTGGTATAACGATAATCGAGGGCAAATTTATCTTGATGAATTGCGTCATTTTGTTCCCAAAAATCATCTAGTTTTAAGTGCTACTTCTAGCCTTAGTAAAGTCTATTGGTGGTATAAAAAAGGGTTGACAAATAATGCTAAATATGTTCTTAATCAAGCTGATTGGTTAGGATTTTTATTACATAATCAATTAGGTATCAGTGATTATCATAATATCTTAAAGTTAGGTTATGATGTGGAAAATTTAATCTATCCTAATTGGTTACAAAATTTACCTTTTTTTGATTTATTTCCCCAAGTAAAATCACCGGGAGAAGTAGTAGATTTAATTAGCCCAAATATTGCTAAGAATTATCAAATTAATCCTCAATGTGTGGTTAAAACTGGTACAACTGATAGTATTGGTGCTTTTATTGCCAGTGGAGCTAGTCAAGCTGGAATAGGAGTAACTTCCCTTGGTTCAACTTTGGTTATTAAACTTTTAAGCACTACAAAAATAGATCATTTTCCTTCAGGGATTTATAGTCATCGCTTTGGTGATTTGTGGTTGGTGGGGGGCGCTTCTAATAGTGGAGGGGCAGTATTAAAATATTATTTTTCTGATCAAGAATTACAGGAATTAAGTTTGCAAATAAATCCTTCTCAATTTACTAACTTTAATTATTATCCACTGTTGAAAAAAGGGGAACGTTTCCCCATTAATGATGTTAATTTAGAGCCAAAATTAACACCTAAACCAGATAATAAAGTCCTATTTTTACAAGGTTTATTGGAGGGGATTGCTGACATTGAAAATCGAGGTTATCAATTATTAGAAACTATGGGCGCTACTCCTGTGACTCAAGTTTATACGGCTGGAGGAGGTGCAAAAAATGCGGTTTGGACAACTATTCGTCAAGGTAAGTTAAAGTTACCAATCATGACGGCACATCAAACGGAATCTGCTTATGGGGGGGCGCTATTGGCTCTAGGCAGGTAAAATTGTAAAGTAATGTTAAAAATAAATAAGTTTAATTAATTATGGCAAGTTTAAAAGTAGGCGACAGCGCCCCCAACTTTACATTGACATCCACCCAAGGAGAAAAAGTTAGTTTGAGCGATTTTAAGGGTCAAAAAAGTGTGGTAGTGTATTTTTATCCTAAAGATGATACTCCCGGTTGCACGGCGGAATCTTGTGCTTTTCGTGATAGTTATGAAGTGTTTAAGGGCGCTGGGGCTGAAGTTATCGGCATTAGTGGCGATTCTGTGGAGTCTCATCAAAAGTTCGCCCAAAAATATAATTTACCCTTTATTCTACTCAGTGATGAGGGGGATAAAGTGAGGACATTATTTGGTGTACCAGCAACTTTATTTATCTTACCCGGCAGAGTTACTTATGTTATTGATAAAGAAGGTATTGTTAGACATATTTTTGATTCCATGTTAGATTTTAAAGCTCATGTAAATGAGGCTATTGAAACCATTCAATCAATTTAGCCTTGAATGTGTAGGTTGGGTTAGCTAAAGTAACCCAGCTCCTGTCATAAAACTTTTTCCTTCATTATAAATCATCCCATAAAAATTCAACGCCAAGTAAGAAGTAAAAAGTAAAAAGTAAGAGGTTTTTGTGATGGGATGGAGGGCGCTGGTTATGGTGAAGATAGAAGTAATATCAGGTTCGCTTAAACAGTTACAATTAAATATCTGCTGAAGACTCAAAATACAGACTTTGTTTTATAAGTGATTATCCGAACTTGATATAAAATATAATTAGTCATCAAATAATTAAATAGTATGAAATCGAAAATAACGGAATCTGAGCTTACTTTTGAGGATATATTAAGTCTTGTCAGAAAATTACCCACATTAGAACAAATCAAACTAAGTCAAACCATAGCACAAGAGACACAAAGCAATATCAAATATCGTACTAAAACTTTTCAAAGCCTATTACAACAAGTTAAACCTGTTGCGGAAAGTTTTGACATTGATAAAGCTAAAGCAGACTACTTCAAAGAAAAATATAACCTGTGAAAATTCAAATAGATACTAATATTATTATTGATTATGCTTTAATACGTCAGCCATTTTATGATGATGCGGATGTTGTTTTTAGCTTGATAGAACAAAAAAAATTAGAGGCTTATGTTAGTGCTACAACTTTTACAGATATATTTTACATTCTGAAAAAACCCAGAGGAAAGGAATGGACACTAATTTTTCTACAACAATTACTAACTATTTGCCAAATTAGTGCCGTAGATGAAGGAATTATCAAACAAGCCTTGTTAAAACATTACAAAGATTTTGAGGATGATGTACAGTATCATACTGCACTCTCAAATAATTTAGATGCTATCGTTACTCGTAATCCGACGGATTATCCACTAAATACCACCATCACTATTTTGACACCTAAACAATTATTAATGTCATTTATATCAAGTTCGGATAATTAGTTACAAATAGATTATATCTTCGTAATTTACCCACTGTGTAATGAATTACACGGAACCAATGGTATCTCGTTCAATAAATTGAACTAAGATTGTTTTTAATTGATTTGTAAGCGATCAAGCGGACTTGATATTAGTTATTAGGGCGCTGGGTTATGGTGGAGGGCGCTCGGTTATGTAAATATTAAATGGTGGGCATTACCCACCCTACAAATTAATAATTCTATTAGATTCGGGCTAGAAGCCCGATATACTGAAAACAAACGCTAATAATGAGAGTAATTAGCCAATAACGCTAAAAGCTACCACAAACCCTAACACAGCACCAAAAACGATTAAGGCGTAAAACTGCGCCCTCCCATTTTCCAGATACTTCAAACCTTCGCCACTGACGATAGTAAATAAACCCGTCAAATTAACAGCGCCATCCACCACTTTATAATCTACTTCCATGATGGCGCGCGCCAAACGGCGACTACCTTTCACGAAAACACGGTCATAAAATTCGTCAAAATACCACTTATTGAGGGAAAATTGATAAAGAGTAGGGAATTTTTCAGCGATGGCTTGAGGATTAATTTGTTTAGTGCGATACATCAAAGAAGCAAGGGTAATACCAATTAACGCAATACCAACAGAATTACCACCCATAACGAGAAATTCCGTTAAATCAAAATGATGCGCTACTTCCATCACTTCCTCATTAGGGGAAGCGATAAATTCCTCAAAACGATTTTGCCAAGGTAAACCTAACAAACCGATAAACATAGAAGGAATCGCCAACATCATGAGAGGGAAAGTCATAGTTAAAGGTGATTCGTGGGGTTTATCACCATGATGAGATTCACCACTAGGGGTAATATTAGCACTTTGTAATAACTGCTCTTGAATTTCATGATCCTTGCCACGAAAATCCCCTTCAAAAGTCATAAAATACATTCTAAACATATAAAAAGCAGTCAAACCAGCCGTTAACCAACCGATTAACCATAAAACAGGATTGGCTTCAAAAGCTAAACCTAAAATTTCATCCTTTGACCAAAAACCAGCAAAAGGAGGAATCCCACAAATAGCTAAAGTGCCGATTAAAAAACAACTAGAAGTAATGGGCATATATTTGCGCAGACTACCCATTAAACGCATATCTTGTGCCAAAACTGGTTCATGCCCTACCACTTCTTCCATACCATGAATCACAGAACCAGAACAAAGGAACAACATTGCCTTAAAATAAGCATGGGTCATTAAATGGAATAAACCGGCACTATAAGCACCAATTCCCATCGCCATCACCATGTAACCTAACTGAGAAATGGTGGAGTAAGCTAAACCTTTTTTAATATCATTTTGGGTTAAAGCAATGGTAGCGCCCAACAACGCCGTAAAACATCCCACCCAAGCAATTAAATCCATTGCCACAGGAATAGGCTCAAATACAGGATACATTCTCGCTACTAAAAAAACTCCAGCCGCTACCATGGTAGCCGCATGAATTAACGCAGAAATAGGAGTAGGACCTTCCATGGCATCTGGTAGCCACACATGAAGGGGGAATTGAGCGGATTTAGCCACAGGACCTAGAAAGACCAAAATCGCTAGTAAAGCAGCTAACCACCCTGCTAACTGTCCAGAAATGACCAATTCATGAAGTTTTTCACCCATGATACCGAAGTCAAAACTCCCTGTTGCCCAATATAATCCTAACATCCCTAACAATAAGCCAAAATCTCCTACCCTATTCGTAACGAAGGCTTTTTGACAGGCATTGGCGGCGGCGGTGCGATCGTACCAAAAGCCGATCAGTAAATAGGAACACATCCCCACCAATTCCCAAAAGATATACACTTGTACTAAGTTAGGGCTGACTACTAAGCCAAGCATGGAGGCGCTAAAGATACTGAGGTAAGCATAAAAGCGCACGTAACCGTCATCATGCGCCATATAGCCATCAGTATAGATCATCACCAATAGAGCAACGGTGGTAACGATAACTAACATTAATGAGCTAAGATGGTCGATGGTATAACCCATACTGAGGGAAAAATCTCCAGCTTTTGCCCATTCAATCATCATAGTATAAGGTTCAGCGCCCGTCCACTGACTCCAAAATAGCGCGGCGGAGTGCGCTAGACAAATTCCTAAAACTGAGATAATAAAGATAGAGTTAACTTGTCTTAACTTGTTGGTGGCTTGGTTAAAAGAAATTAAACCGATACCAACTACCATCGCTGAGAGGAGGGGTAAAGTTGGTATTAACCAAGCATATTCGTATAATTTTAAACTTTCCATGCAAAATTTTGGCGATCTACTAATAACGCTATTATTGTTACACAGGATCACTGTTAATGATCATCGGGCGCTGGAAAAATGTTTTAATTGCTATAGGTATTAAATTAAATAAAAAATATTTAATTTATCTTGATGTTTGTTGTTTAAATCGCCCTTTAGACGACTTACAACAAACTATGGTACGACTTGAGGCAGAAGCAATAACGGAGATTATTCAAAATTGTGAAAATCAAAGATGGAAATTAAGTAATAGTGACATAATTGAATTTGAAGTGAGTCAACATTCTGACTCATTCAAGCGACAAAGAATTAATGATATTTTAAAAATAGCAAAAATTTATGGCTCTTCATTACTTGGTATGCAAATTGCATTTTGAGAACGAGAGAGTAAGGCTTACAGTCTCGGCAGCATACTATCTAGTGAAGACCCAAATTTATCTTTCATCAAATGAAGAAATTGATTTCAGGGTGCAAGAATTAATGCGATTAAACTTTAAATATCATGATGCATTACATTTAGCTTTTGCAGAAGCAGGAAAAGTTGATATATTTTTAACAACGGATAAGCGACTTTTAAATAAAGCTCAAAATTATCAAAAGATATTAAAAATAAAAGTTGATAATCCTGTGATTTGGTTAAGGAATATCTTGCAAATAGAAGGAGAATAAAATGAAATTAACTGATATAAAAAAACAAGGTTATTCTGCACTGATTAATGCTTTAGGAGTAGCAGGAACATTAAAATTTTTACAGCAATTAGAAGTATGTTATGGCAATTATACAGAAGAAAGAGATCAACACATGGATAAATTAACCGTTGATGATTTTCGTAATTTTGTCAAGCAAAAACAAGAATTAGACAAAAAAAATGATCAATCATCAAACCCTGATTACACAACTATTGCCTCTTACTCATCTTTACCAGTAAACTTAGATACAAATTAATTACCTTTGCACCTTCGCGCCTTTGCGAGAGATACAGTTGTTTTAAATTAACAATGAGAAACTTTGTTTAAAAGTAATAAAAGTGGTCGCAAAGTGTCAAGTGGTGGGCGGTGCATTGCCCTACAAATTTTTTCAATTTGTTTCAATCTTAATTGAAATAATTATAAAATCAAATTATGGAATTTTTAATCACTTTACTAACAATATTCAACTCCTTGCTTTCCCCCATTGGTTTAGTGGTGGATAAAACCTTCACCAATGCCATCATCAAAAATTCCCACGCTGTGGAAGAAATCCAAGTGAGAGTCGAAAATGTACCAACTCATAATTTCGTTAAGGGAAAAATTGACGGGGTAAAAATAGCCACCAGAGGCTGGGTATTAAGAGAAAATCTACGTTTAGAAGTGTTTGAGTTAGAAAGTGACTCATTAAAGTTTGATTTTAAGCGTATTCGCTCTTTAAATGCCGAAAATTGGCGAGAAATCGTCCAAAGTCCGATTAATTTAGGGATTCGCACAGTAGTTACTGAAGCTGATTTTAACGGTTTTTTACAATCTCCCAATGTTAAAAGTATTATCGCTGAGAGAATCCCCACTAATATCCCCTTTGATATTGATTTAGATCAAACTCGTTTTGAATTTCAAAATGGTAAAATTATCATTAATACGGAAGCTGAATCACGAGGGGCGCCGGGAGAGGTGTTAAATATTAGTTTAGAATTTGCCTTAGAAGTGCAACAAGGGCATAAACTAAGGATAATTGAGCCAAAAGGTACTTTTAATGGGCAACCTTTATCTCCACCACTGCTACAAGGTTTCGTGGATAATTTTAATCAACAGTTGGACTTGAAAAGATTGGAAAATAGCGGTATTGTCGCCCGATTGCTACAATTTGAGGTTAAGGAAAATAATTTAACCGTTGTTAGCTTAATCAATATCCCAAAACGTTAAAATTAATAGTTGAATCATCAGAGGTTTCTAAAAAGATTATGTCAGATCAAAACCAAAAGCGTTTTGCCACTCCTAAAACTATTATTATCGGTGCTACGGCTATTTTAGCCCTTGGCACGGTAACGGCTTGGTTTGCTTACAATTCCCTAGAAAAGCAAGTTAATCAAAATCCTGATGACAAAAAAACTATTGTTACACCGGATATTCCTCAAGGGGAAGAAACAAAGGAAGTTGGTATTTACTTGCTTGATGATGACTTGGCAATGGTTAGCTTACCTCAAAAATTGCCCTTTACTGACAATGAAGAGGAATTGGTGAAGGGCGCCCTCCACCGTTTATTAAACAACCCTGATACACAATTTAGCACCGCTATTCCTGATAATACAGAACTACTATCATTAGAAATCAGAGAAGAAGGAATTTACCTAGACTTATCAGCAGAATTTACTGAAGGTGGCGGTAGTGCCTCCATGATTGCTCGTTTAGGTCAAATAGTTTATACTGCCACCAGTGATAATCCCGATAGCTTACTTTGGTTAAGTGTAGAAGGGAAACCCCTAGAAACCCTAGGTGGTGAAGGTTTATTAGTAGATCAACCCATCACCAGAGAGTTATATTCCCTCAGTTTTCCCCAAAATTAAGCAGTTTTGAGAGCCTCACACTCTTTTTTCAACATTCCTAACAAAGAATAATTTTCCTGACTCTGTGCCACTGCCATGCGACGCTCTAAATTACGGCGTAAATTAGCCAAATGAACTTGAGCTAAATTTTCTTGAGTTTCGTGACTGGTAACTATAGCTAGAGACTCACTTTTATTCTCTGTGGAAGAATTATGAGCAACGAAATAAGGTTGTGCATTAGGATTACTACTATAAGCAATACCTCGATATTGTAGATAGATTTTCGGCTGTAGTTGGGGTATGTGACGGGGAAGGAAAGTGCGCACTTCACACCCCCTATATTTACCAATAATATCCCCTTCTCTTACTTCCATCAATGATGTAGCGCTAGGTTGGTAACTATTTCCTCGATAAGACATTTTCATAATTTTCACCTTTAGGGAATCGTAAATTAATTTAATTGCTATTTAAGAGACTATTTTTGACTTTTTCTTACTTAAAATCAAAAAGTTCCCAGTCTTTGCTATCTATTTCACCTTTGCAACGTAACTGGCTTTGTCCTTATTTTTAATTTATCACTTTTTTCTAAGTTTTTCTACTTTCTGTATCAATCGTTACAATTTTAGTAGAACTTGATGAAAGAGTATTTTGGTGAGGGGAATGTCGAATTTAGAATGTCGAATTTAGAATGTCGAATTTAGAATTAATAATTTTTGATTGGGATGGCAAAAATACAGTATTTTTAGAGAAAAAAGGCTATTTTTGGCACTTTTTTAAGATTTTATTGTACTCAAAACCTTTGCCCCTTGCCCTTTCAACTTTTCCCTTTTTTAACCTTTGCGCCTTTAACTTTGACCTCCAACGATATTTAAAACAAAATCACGAAGCAAATTAATTTCGGAAGGGATAATTTCATGAGCCATATTGTACTCCTGATACTGCACTTCAACCCCCACTGCCGTTAACTTTTGCTGGGCATCCCTAGCCGAAGCAATGGGAACAACAGGATCATTCGTACCATGACACATAAGAGTAGGGGGAAAAGGATTGCGGTCACTTTTAGGCTCAAAATGAAGATAACCACTGAGACTACATACCCCAGCTACAGGTAATTGTAAACCAACATCCAAACTCATAGCGCCCCCCTGAGAAAAACCGCCCACAATAGTTCTAGTTAATGGTATATTTGTTCTATCTTCAAGGGTTAATAACCAATGATAAAAAGTCGAAACACTTTCTTCGATACCTTGATTATTATTTTCTAAAGCGTACCAAGCCCTACCTTTTGGCACTTGATAATGGGGGAAGGGCGCATTAGGAAAGATATATTCACAGCCGGGTAAATCCAGTAAAGGAGGTAATGAAGTTAAATCATGATGATTAGCGCCCCAGCCGTGTAAAAGTACAAAAATAAAATTTGTTTCTTCTCCTCTGAGGGGAGTTTGAGTAATAATTTCTAAGGTCATTTTATGAAATGGCGATCTGATCTTTGTGGTGAAGTTTATCTTATCGTAAAAGGAAGCAGGAAGATGTTAAGTGAAGAGTTTCTAATACCTAAATTGCCAAAAAAAGTCTCCCCTTCTCAAGGGGAGATTTAGATGGGTTAAAATAATAAAACCGAAAACTAAATTATCTAAAATTATTCATCACTACTAGCCACTAATTCTTCGGTAGTAACATCTTCCGTTTGATTAACAACTTCTTCTGTTACCTCATCTGTCGCCGTAGGAATTTCCATTTCATTTTCCGCCGGTGCTTCATCTCCAGCCAAAAGTTTTTGACGATATTTTTCCGCCATTTCTTCAGCCTTTTCAAACACTAAATCACGATTTTTGAGCATATCTCCCGGTTCGGGTTCTAATTGCTTCGTAGAAAGGGAAATACGTCCTCTTTCTGCATCTAAATCAATGATCATTACTTTGAGTTCATCATTAACATTAAAGACACTGTGGGGAGTATCGATATGATCATGAGAAATTTCGGAAATGTGTAGCAAACCGCTAACACCGCCGATGTCAATAAACGCACCGTAAGGCTTGATACCACGCACAGAACCAATCACCACTTGAGCCACTTCTAAACCATTCATCTTACGTTCAACCAGCGCCCGTCGGTGACTTAAAACGAGGCGATTGCGTTCTTCATCCACTTCTAAAAATTTTAACGGTAAATCTTGACCGAGTAAATCTTCTTTAGCATCCTTGGCACTAATGTGAGAACCGGGGATAAAACCTCTCAAGCCTTCTACTCTAACCAGCGCGCCTCCTCGGTTAGTAGCAAAAACATTAGAATAAACCGTAGCGTCTTCTTGTTGTAATTGACGAACTCGCTCCCAAGCGCGCATATATTCAATGCGACGAATAGATAAAGTTAACTGTCCATCTTCATTTTCATCGGTGAGAATGAAAAATTCTCTGGTTTCATTCGGTTGTAAAACCTCATCAGGATTATCTACACGATTGATAGATAATTCTTGCACGGGAATATAAGCGGCAGTTTTTGCGCCAATATCAATTAAAGCGCCTCTCTGTTCCATACTAAAAACAGTACCGGCTACCACATCTCCCGGACTAAAATGATAGTCATACTCATCCAGAAGGGCAGCAAAATCTTCATGGGTAAAACCAACATCATTTTTAACGGTTTCTGTTTGACTGACCATAGGCATATTTACAAAAGTTTTCAAATTACTTACTAAGGTGATAATTACAAATATTTCCTAAAAACCTATAATTAAAATTACAAGCGTCCAGAAAAATAAACATAGAGATTAATTTAGGATTGATTTTTTCTCTGATTGGTTGACAAAAATACCAACAAAATCCACACTAAAAGCGAGGGCTATTAGTATTAGATTTAGTCTTTCAAGGCTTTAATCCTTTAAACCTTGACCACGACTATCTAGGATAGCATCAAAAAAGGGTCAAATTATTATTCTAAACCATATTATACTGAATTTGCTATTTAACCGTTAAAATTTGGAGAGGAAAGGGAAGCAGGGGAGGCAGAGGAGATAATAATTCATAATTCATAATTCATAATTCATAATTCATAATTCATTATCTATGGTTGAATCAATAACTGACATTTTTAATACCACAGCTAAATATATTATTCCTTTGCTTTTAATGGGGATTCCTTTTTATGCCCTTGTTTTTAAAAAAGTTAAAGTCTATGAAGTTTTTACTGATGGTGCAAAGGAGGGTTTTAACATTGCCATTATGATTATTCCCTATCTTGTAGCAATTTTAGTGGCTATTGGGATGTTTCGTGCTAGTGGTGCATTGGATGTCATGCTGACTATTTTATCTCCTGTGTTGGGATTTATTGGTTTTCCCCCTGAAAATATACTTTTAGCTATCATGCGCCCTCTTTCGGGGGGTGGCTCATTTGGGCTACTGAGTGATATTATCGAGACCCAGGGCGCTGATTCTTTAATCGGGAAAATAGCAGCTACCATGTATGGCTCAACGGAGACTACATTTTATGTGTTAGCGGTGTATTTTGGTTCAGTAGGTGTCAAAAAAGTGCGGCACGCGCTGTTAGCTGGATTAATCGCTGATGTGGTGGGTATTTTTAGCGCTGTTTATATCTGTCGTTTCTTTTTTGGCTAAGTAGTTATTTATTACAATATCTTAGTCCTACACCGCACGGTTAGAAAACAACACATAATTAATGATGGATTATTGGGTTAAAAAAACTCAATATTCTCTGATTTGAAACGTTATTAACTATCATTTAGTATAGCCGTAAAATAGGCTTGAAGTAGCGCCCTCCCCTTCAACTTAATCTCCTCCCACTCAGCTATATCATCTGATAAAGCAGTAATAGCGCCCCCCACCCCAATGGTAGTTTTTTCGGGAGTAATCACTGCCGTACGAATTACAATATTAAGATCAAGCGTACCATTAAGACCCAAAAACCCGATACTGCCAGAGTAAATACCTCGTGCTTCGGTTTCTAGTTGGTCGATAATTTCAAGGGTTCTTTTTTTTGGGGCGCCCGTCATAGATCCACCGGGAAAAGTGGCTAAAATAGCATCAATACTACCCAAATCATCGTTTAATTTACCCTTGACAGTAGAAACCATTTGATGTAATGTTTCATAACTTTCAATAGCCATTAATTTTGGCACTGAAACTGTACCAATTTCACATATTTTACCTAAATCATTGCGCAGTAAATCCACAATCATTAAGTTTTCTGCTCTTTCTTTTTCGCTGAGTGTTAATTGCTTTTTTAATTGTTGATCTTCTTGCTTATTTTGACTTCTTTTTGTGGTACCTTTAATCGGTTTTGATTCAAGCCATTTGTTTTGATCTAATTGTAAAAAACGCTCTGGAGATGAAGAAATTATGGTCATATCTCCTAACTTTAAGTAGGCGCTGAAGGGCGCTGGATTTTGTCTTCTTAAAATTTGATAATATTTAAAAGTATTTTCCATAGGAGGTAAATTAATTTGATTGGTTAAACATATTTCATAACTTTCTCCTTGTTTTATTTTTTCAAAGCAAATTTTTATGTCTTTTAAATAATGTTCTTTATTTCTAGTAAATCCTGTTTTATTTTCATTTACTAATTTATTCTTAATCTTAAAATAATTATTTTTTTTAGATATATTCTCTAATTTTAAAATAATTTCATTAAACCATTGATTGGCTAAATTTTCTTTACTTTTTTTGCCATAGTAAAGGAGATAAGTTTTTTGTTCTTGGTGATCAAAGGCAATTAAACGATCACTTTTAATTAAAAAGCTATCGGGTAATTTTGATTGATGAATATTGTCATAACCACAAAGAGATTTTAATTCGTAGCCGAAATAGCCAACAAAACCAGTATTAAAATTAAAAGGCAAATCAGAATTATTATGAACATAATTATTAGTTAAATACTCTTTTAAATAAGTAAAAATATTTTCATTGATATTTTGAATTATTTTATTTTTGATAATTTTTAGTTGATTATCATTGACATTATAGTCAAGAGTGAAGCTATTTTCTCCTTGAGAATCTCCCATGAAAGAAAAACGAGATAAGCCTTTGGCTACCATACTACTATCAAGCCAAAAACTATATTCTGAATTACCATAGATTTCTTTAAAAACTATTTCTGTATCTTGCCAAATATCTAATTTTTTAGTATAAAGTTGATGTAATTGGCGAGATTTAACCCCTTTTATTTCCTCCTTGAAATGGGGGAGATTAATTGATGGTTGTTTTTTCTTGAAATCAGATAAATTAATTGATAGTTGTTTTTCCCAAAAATTTTTAGTTAAATTTTGAAAGTTTTTTAGTAGCTGATAGCCATACTGAGAACAAATAGATTCGGGGTGAAATTGTACTCCCCAAAAAGGTTTATTTTTATGAGCAATTGCCATAATTAACTTATCTTTTGTGGTGGCAATACATTCTAATTGTGGGCTAACTTTTTCGATGATTAAAGAATGATAACGCACAACAGAAAAGCCAGAGGGAATATCTTTAAATAAATCATGGTTATGATGGTATATTTTACTCATTCTGCCGTGCATAGGTTGAGGTGCTAGGGTGACGGGCGCTTGGTTATAGTAACCAATACCTTGATGACCTAAACATATGCCTAAAATGGGAATATTACTATTAATTAAAATTTCCCTACATACTCCAAAATCTTCTATTCTTTCAGGATTTCCCGGACCGGGAGAAATAATAATTTGTTGAAAATTTTTTGCTCTTATTTCTTCCCAAGACCATTGGTTATTAGTGATAATAGTGGGAAGTTGATTATTGACTTGAGCTAATAATTGATAGATATTATAAGTAAAAGAATCGTAGTTATCAATTATTAGGCTATTCATTATTTTGCTGTCTAAGTTTAATAAAATGATTCAATCAAAATACATTTAAAAATATTTTTAAATGCTCATATTTATAGTATAATAAATTGTGAAGTTAACTGCAGTATTTGAGCTTGGCGTTGCATTATTGCGGGATGATATGCAATTTTCTGATAGGTTGAAACAATTGTAATATTAAAGGCGATGACCTTTTTAAAATAAGTGACAATCTCTCATAAACTT
>JACYMF010000029.1 GCA_015272165.1 Cyanobacterium sp. T60_A2020_053 | reverse complement strand
TTACGATCTTCTTTTCCTCAATTAGATTGATGCGATTATATCATAAAGTATCGTTCTGTGTAGAAAACTGGGGATTTAGTAAATCTCTCAAAGTTATGGTGGAGGGCGCTGGAATAATGGTAAACCCACTAAAAACAAAACAAGGGGTTTAAACCCCTTGCTTAACTATATTAAAAGAGAAAAAATTACACAACACCGCCAGTTTGCGCCGCTACTTCCGCCGCAAAATCAGTTTCTTCCTTCTCGATACCTTCCCCTAAAACAAAACGAGCAAAACGACGCACTTGAATATTTTCACCAATGCTAGCCACTTGTTGAGTGATTAACTCCTCAATAGTGATGGCTTGATCTCTAATATAAGGCTGAGAAAGCAAACACATTTCCCCTAAACGTTTGTTGATTCTACCCTCAACAATTTTTTCTTTGATGTTATCAGGTTTATTCCCTAAATCATCGCGCCCCATTTCAATTTCTTTCTCTTTAGCAACTACATCCGCAGGAATATCAGAGATTTTGATATATTCCACGTTAGGACAAGCCGCAATTTGCATAGCAATATTTTTTGCTAACCCTTGGAAATCATCACGGCGCGCGACAAAATCAGTTTCGCAATTAACTTCAACAATAACGCCAATACGTCCACCAGTGTGAATATAACTTTCCACGATACCTTCGGCAGCCACTCGACCAGATTTTTTCTCGGCAGAAGTAATGCCTTTCTGACGTAACCACTCCATGGCTTTTGCCATGTCACCATCATTTTCCTTGAGGGCTTTTTTGCAGTCCATCATTCCTGCATTGGTTTTATCCCTAAGTTCTTTTACTAATTTTGCTGATATTTCTGCCATAGTGAGTTATTTTTTGTAAATATTAAATTTATCTTTAACAATAATTACACGAATTGCCACCCATGTCTTGATTTTTTTTAAGAAAAGGGCAAAGTTAGCTTGATCAAACAAGATTTTTGTTGGGTTTCGTTATCTCAACCCAACCTACAAAATAAGACCTAATTAGGTTTTGTGTATGAGAATCACAAGGTAGAATTAGCAGAATTTTGGACATACAACAAAAGTCAAAATAATTATCAATTGTCCATTGTCAATTATCCATTTTTCCCCCAAACCCTAATTAATTACTCTTCCTCGCCACCCTCATCGGTGTAGTCGTCTTCGTAGTTTTCCTCATCATCATAGGAATAATCAGCGCCCTCCTCCCCTTCATAGAACTGATCCACAGTGCCTTCAGAGATAGCCTTACCATAGCGCCCTTCATACACAGCATCAGCTAATCTGCCAATAATCAATTTAATCGAGCGAATAGCATCATCATTGGCAGGGATAGGTAAATCAACCAACTCAGGGTTACAATTGGTATCCAACATGGATACTACAGGTAAATTGAGTTTCTGACATTCTTTGATGGCATTGTGTTCCCGACGAATATCAACAATAATTACTAAATCGGGTACTCGGTTCATATCTTTAATACCACCGAGATACTTTTGTAACTTAACTAACTCACGACGTAATACAGACGCTTCTTTTTTCGGGCGACGGTCAAGGGCGCCACTTTCATCAAGGGCTTCTAACTCTTTGAGACGGTTAACTCTGGACTTAATGGTTTCCCAGTTAGTCAACATTCCCCCCAACCATCTTTGGTTAATGAAAAATGCCCCACAGCGCTCCGCTTCTTGGGCGATGATACCAGCAGCTTGACGTTTTGTTCCAACGAAAAGCACTTTTTTACCATTTTCTGCTGCTTTTTTAACGTAGGTGTAAGCCTCTTCCATTAATTGGGCAGTTTGTACCAAATCGATAATATGAACCCCATTTCTCGCAGTGTAGATGTATTGTGACATCTTGGGATTCCAGCGACGGGTTTGATGCCCAAAATGGACACCAGAATCTAATAGCTCTTTTAAGCTAACTACAGCCATGATTTTTCTCCTTAATTCGGGTTGATCCTTCACCTTAGCTCTTATAATTTCTCTCGTGGAGAAACACCCGATAGCTTAGGTGTGTGAATTTTTAAAACCTTTCTAGCTTAACTTATTACTCTTTTAAGGTCAACTTTTGAATTATGAATTATGAATTGTAATCCTCCTCTGCTTCCCTTTCTCCCCTGCTTCCCTTTCTCCTCTGCTTCCCACGACAGCACTTTTTCATCAACTCCTAGATAAAGATTTATTTCAAAAGGTCACAAAAAAATGTTATCTATAATACTATTATTTCCATAAAGCAATTATCATCACATTTTCGAGGTTAATTATTTAGATGGCAAGAAAAAAAACCAAAACAAGTACAGGTTTAAGTAATCCTAAGTCAAAAGTCAATGTTACTCTCACGGAAGAGGCGAATAATACTCTTAACGCCATTGCCAAGGGATTGGGTATGAGTAAATCAGGTTTATTTGAACAAATTTTGGTGGGAGATATTGCCATTTTTGGAAAAAATGCAGAAAAACAAGTTTCTTTGATTGATAATCCCAATGAGGAAGGAAGTTTTTTTGATGGGGTGCAAGATTTTAACGGCGATAATCTTGTGTCTTCTTCCCCTACTAATGATAATCAAGAGTATTTAACTAAAATTCAAAACTTAGAAGAAATTATTAATTCTCAACGGGATACGGTAGCAGAAAAACTCAAAATTAATCATAATTTACAAGAAGAGTTAGAAACTAAAAACATTTTAATTAAGTCTTTACAAGATGATCTACTCAAAATTGATAATGAACAAAAATCTGTAGTTGATGTCAAGGAATTTAACGATTTACATAATGAGTTATTGTCTCTTAAAAATGAATTAACAGCAAAAGAAAATCAGTTATCATCTCTCCATAATGACTTAGAAAACAATAATCAAAAATTGTCTTCTCTACAAGATAATTTTTCATCTCTAAATATTCAATTAACAGAAAAAGGAAATCAAATTAATGTCTTACAAAAAGAGTTAGAAACTCAACAAAATTTGGTTACTCAACAAGAAAATAAAATCAAAGAATTGAGTGATAACAGCGCCCTTCACCTAAATAAAGTGAATAAGTTGCAACAACAATTAATAGAAAAAGAAGAACAAATTAATGTCTTAGAAAAAGAAGTAGAAAATCAACAACAGTTGATTATTCAACGAGAAAATAAAATTAAAGAATTGAGTGATAACAGCGCCCTCCAAATAGAAAAAATAGATAATTTACAACAACAATTAAAAGAAAAAGAAAAAAAAGTTAGTCAATTAACTCAAGAAATTAATAATTTTAAAAATAATCTTGAAGAAGTTAAAAATCAAACAGCTTTAAACCAAGAAAAATTACAAAAGCAAATTAATGAATATCAATTAAAAATTAATGAGAAAGAACAAGAAAAAATAGCACTCAGTCAAAATTTAGCTAAGGAGCGGAGGGCGCTGGAAGATAATTTATTAGCAGAAAATCAACAGCAAAAGCATTTAATTAATAATCTTTATAGTCGTATTTCTGAATTAGAATTATATGCAAGTTTTGGTGAAAAAATGCTCAATAAATGGCGTAAATAATAATTACTTTCTTACTTTCTCTAAGTTCGAGATAAAATTTTCGGTGCTGTAAAGGTGTCAGGTATTAGGTATTAGGTGAAAGAATTGACAAAAAATATATCTTAATTGATTTTTTTTCGGTTCAATTTTTGCTTGAATTATATCATCGTCTGAAAATTACACCTGCAACCTGCAACCTGCTCTTATAAACAGAGAAATTTGAGACAAACTGGGGTATAATCTAGGCTTAGTCGAAAAAATATCAAAAGATTAAGCACTAATAATGATCTGGCCCTTCAAATCAAAAAGAAAGAAAAAAATCGCCCGTATTGAAATTAACGGCGCTATCGGCGCCCAAACTCGTGAGCAAGTGTTAGGGGCGCTGAAAATAGTAGAAGAAAGAAAATATCCTGCTTTATTATTGCGTATCGACTCCCCCGGCGGTACAGTGGCTGACTCCCAAGAAATTTATTCTGCCCTGAGAAAATTAGGGGAAAAAATCAAAATCATCGCTAGTTTTGGCAATATATCAGCATCAGGGGGCGTATATATCGGGGTGGGCGCTAATCATATTATGTCCAATCCCGGTACAATCACCGGTAGTGTGGGAGTAATTATTAGAGGTAACAACCTTGAAAAATTATTGGATAAAGTGGGTGTTTCCTTTCAGGTGATTAAATCAGGTCCCTATAAAGATATACTTTCATTTGATCGAAGTCTCTCTGAGGAAGAAAGAAATATATTACAACAGTTGATTGATAGCAGTTATCAGCAATTTGTAGAAACCGTTGCGGAAGGGCGCAAATTAAGCATTGAAACGGTGAAAAGTTTCGCTGACGGGCGCATTTTTAGCGGACAACAGGCATTAGAATTAGGTTTAGTAGATCGTCTCGGAAGCGAAGAAGATGCTAGGCGCTGGGCTTGTGAATTAGTAAAACTGGATGCCGACAAAACAGAGATGGAAACCATTGAGCAACCTAAGCCACTAATTAATCGTATCCTTAATGGTCGTAGTCAGGTAAAATCAGGATTAGGCTCTACTATTAGTTGGTTAGAGTTTGAAATAGCCACCAATGGACAACCCTTGTGGTTATATCGTCCTTAATGATATTATTTAGCAGTAAGCCCAAGAGGAGAAAATTAGGTAATGTGGAAAGTACGAGCAATTAGAGGAGCAACTACCGCCCGACAAAACACCATAGAAGCCATGAGAGAGGCAATTAGTGAGTTGATGATGGAAATTGAAACTCGTAATCAACTAGATTATGAGGATGTCATCAGTGTGATTTTCACGGCGACTCCTGATTTAGATGTTGCTTTCCCTGCTGCCGTTGCGCGTGAGCGCCCTCAATGGGCAAATGTACCATTATTAGATTTACAGCAGATGAAGGTTGAGGGAAGTTTAGAGCGTTGTATTCGAGTGCTAATTTATTTCAATACCACTAAACCACCCCAAGAAATTTATCACCCTTACCTCAGAAATGCTCAAAATTTACGCCCTGATTGGAGTTTAGCTCAGTTATCTAGTTGTTAAATCTAAAAGTGAGGCTAAATTTTAAAATAGGGTCTGCTGAATAAATCAAAACCCTTTTAAAACAAAGGTTTTAAGCATAATAAAACTCAGAAAAAGTGCTAAAAATAGCCTTTTTTCTCTAAAAATACTGTATTTTGTTCTTTCAAATCAAAAATTATTAATACAGATGAGTAATTTATGAAAAACAACTATTTGGCTTAACTCTTTAATTTATAAGAATTTCACCGCGACACCCGACACCTGTCACCTCCCCTCACCAAAATACTTTTTCAGCACAACCTAGTTATCAGAAATCCGAAAATTGCCACCTAATTCATTTTCTTTGCTAATATTAATCGATAATAATGGCTTAAAGTTTTTCGTGACATGATCAAGAAAATATGGCGTTGGGTTAAAGGTTCAGAAAATGTTGAGATGGCAGAGGATGATGATACCGTGGGGGGAAATAACCCAGAGAAATTCTCCTCTGCCGTTAAAGATGAAAATTTAGAATATCTGTTTCATCAACTTTTAGAAGGAGTCGCCAACGGTTGGGGTGAAAATCGCATCGAACAGTTTTTCCAAAAATTAGAACCCCGTATTACAGTGGAAGTATGGCTTGGGTGGCTACAAAAATATCGAACCAAATTGCTTAAATCTTTTGCCCCTAATTATCATTTAGCTTCAAGGATGATTATTTTGGGGGAGTTAACAGCTTCTTTGCCTTTTGTGCGCCCCATTGGTGATTTAGCGTATAAATTGGGAGAGGATATTCTCAAACGCACTGATGGTAATTTAGAAATTGAATCCAGGCAAGATACAGAAATTGGTGCGGATAACTCTGTAGAAAGTTTAGCGGATATTTTGACTTTGTTACAAAAAGATGAAAATTTTGCACGGGAAACGGCGGAAAAATTAGGTTTAGATACCACTGATGCTGGAATTATTATGGAAAAGCTCATCGAAATGAGTCAGTCAGTATCAGAGTTTGAATTGGGGGATATTAATGTGCCCGCCACCATAGCAAAAGATGATGATCATGTGGATCAAAGTTGGTTAGAGCATTGGTTTAATTTGGGCTTAGAGAAGGCTCAAAACGGTGATTTGGAGGGCGCTATTAGTTCTTGGGAGCATATCCTCAAGGTTGATGAAACTATCGCTCAAGCGTGGCATAATCGGGGGAGTGCGCTGGGTTATTTGGAACGTTATGAGGAAGCTATTGATAGTTTTGATCGGGCGCTCTCCATCGATGTTAATGACGTAGAATCATGGCATGATCGAGGTAATGCTTTATACAATCTCCACCGTTATGACGAGGCTTTGATGAGTTGGGAAAGGGTAATTGGTATTCAACCTAATTATACTCAGGCTTGGTATAGTAAAGGTTTAGTTTTAGAGCATTTAAACCGTTTTGAGGAAGCCTTAGAGATGTATCTACAGGTGAGGGCGCTTGATCCTAATTTTCCTGATTTAGATGATAAAATTAACCGCTTAAATCTTAGGCGATAAAGAAGCAATATTGGTTTTTCTAGTTGGCAATTGTCAATTTTCCCTCACTACTTCATTTTTTCAGCACAGCCTACTGACTAGGATTGCTATAGGTAAAAAAATATAGAGATAATAATGTGAGAAAATATAGTGAAAAATTATAGAGATTAAATTATGGATCGTAAAAAATTAGTAGCGGTAATAACAGGTATAATCTCCGTCTTATTGGGGGTAGTTTATTTAATCCTCGTACAATTATTAGATTCGAGGGGCGCTATGATTCCAGCGCCCGTCACCGATATATCAAAGTTACCCCTCATGTACTTATCAATGATTAGGCTTGGCTAGAAAATTTATTTTATAGGGGTAGAAAAGAAGAAAGAATGACAGAAATAAACGCTAATTATGATGAACCGTGGAAAGAAGCAATTGGAGATTATTTTGACCACTTTCTCCATTTCTTTTTTCCAGAAGTATATCATTTAATTGACTGGTCAAAAGCGCCCATCTGATACGTTTATGCAGAATAAAACGGCATATACCGTAATAAACTGCAATAGCATTTGAGTAAAATACTCAAAAGGAGGTATCCCTCAAAGCCTTAAAAAATATTTTTAAGACACTTATGTTATCTGATTTAACAGACTGCTTCACCCACGGAAGCGTTAATAGTATTACTATCCTATTTTTGTAAGGTACTTCCCCAAAAGGGGCAACCAAAATCTCCCTTTATCGTACATCAAATATTACTTTTCTGAAACCGAAATCGAATACTTTCACAAACTTTTTATTTATTTGTCCTTTTATGTCATTTTAGATCCGTTTATATAGAAAATCTAAGATTTAGTAAATCTCTTTAGATAAAGAATTACAAAAAATTACCGCCGATTCTGATGACACCAAAAGATTAGTCGATAAACTATTTAAAGTATGGTTAAAAGACAATCAAGAAGTATGGATATTAGTTCATATTGAAGTACAAAGCCAATACGATACCAGCTTTAATGAGCGAATGTTTATTTACCATTATCGCACTTTTGACTTGTACCGAAAACCCGTAATTAGTCTTGCTATACTAGGAGACGAAAGAGAGAAATGGCGCCCCTCAACTTATAACTATCAATTAGGAGGATGTACATTAAAGTTAGAGTTTCCCATTATTAAATTATTGGATTATCAAAAACAATGGGCTGAATTAGAAAAAAATTTAAACCCTTTTGCTATGATGATTATGGCACATTTAAAAACTAAAGCCATCGTCAGTAATTTAAAAGAAAGAGAACAATGGAAATGGTATTTGATCAGGAGTTTATATGATAAAGGATACAGTAAATTAGCAATAGTAAAACTGTTTAAATTTATCGATGCAATGATGACCTTACCACCATTATTACAACAAAGTTTAAATCAAAAAGTGATCACATACGAAGAGGAAAAAACAATGGCTTTAATTAGTCCTTTCGAGCTTATGGCAGAAGAAAGAGGTTTAGAAAAAGGTTTACAGCAAAGAATTGAACAAGAAAAAGAATTTATTATTCGTTTAATTCAAAAAAAATTAGGTAAGATAAATGATGATTTAAAAATGCAAATAAAAGCATTGAATGTTGATGATTTAGAAAATCTAGCAGAGAATTTATTTGAGATGAAATCTCTCGATGATTTACAACAATGGCTCACTAATTTTTGATTTTTTCTCCAAAAATCTCCTAGGGCAATTAAGTCAGTCAAATAAAAAAAAGCAATAGGCTCATCGCCAAAATCTGATAGGATATTGATGGTAAGTAGGTATGAAGGTTTGTGAATGAAAACCATAAGATTAATGCACGGCAAGTTACACCGAGTCAAGGTGACTGATGCGAACGTGGACTATGTTGGTAGTATCACCATTGATCCTGATTTATTAGATAAAGTCGGTATTCTGCCCCTAGAAGAAGTGGATATTGTTAACCTCAATAACGGTCAAAGATGGACCACCTATGCTATCCCCGGCGCCCGTGGTAGTCGAGAAATTTGCCCCAACGGTGGCGCTGCACTACTCTGTAACAAAGGGGATATTTTAATTATTTATGCCTATGAAACCCTTACCCGTGAAGCACTTTACCAAAATGGTCATCAGGCAAAAGTATTAGTCGCTGATGAGAATAATCACATTTCTCAATTTTTCCATCAAGACTTAATTTTTGATAGTGGAGAATATATTTTTACTAATGAGGATACTGCTAATTTTGACGGGCGCTGATTTATTTAAAAAATGCCTCCTATCGATTTTCTGATAAAATAGCACACATAAAAGAAGACTAGAATTAATACTATATGACCTCTACAGCAATTAAAACTAAATATGAAGCCATTATCGGCTTAGAAACTCATTGTCAACTTAACACTAATAGTAAAATTTTCTGCGGTTGTTCTACTAAATTTGATAGTCCTCCTAATACAAACGTTTGCCCTGTTTGCTTAGGTCATCCGGGCGTTTTGCCAGTGTTAAATGAAGAAGTTTTGGCTTCTGCTGTAAAACTTGGTTTGGCTTTAGATGGACAAATTGCTCGTTATAGTAAATTTGATCGCAAACAATATTTTTATCCTGATTTACCGAAGAATTACCAAATTTCTCAGTTTGATTTACCTATAGTAGAACATGGCAACTTAAAAATTGAATTAATCGATCCTAAAACCAAAGAAGTTACCCACAAAACTATCGGTATCACTCGCCTTCACATGGAAGAAGACGCTGGAAAGTTAGTTCATGCTGGAAGTGATCGCCTTTCTGGTTCAACTCATTCTTTAGTGGATTTTAATAGAACTGGTGTACCATTGTTAGAAATTGTTTCTGAGCCTGATTTGCGCACGGGGCAAGAAGCATCGGAATATGTACAGGAATTGCGCCGTTTGGTGCGCTATTTGGGCATTAGTGACGGTAATATGCAGGAAGGATCGATGCGTTGTGATGTTAATATTTCCGTGCGCCCGGTGGACCAAAAGGAATTTGGGGTAAAGGTAGAGATCAAAAATATGAACTCTTTTAGCGCTATTCAAAAAGCCATTGAATACGAAATTGAGCGTCAAATTGAAGCGGTGGAAAATGGTGAACCAATTTTTCAGGAAACAAGGTTATGGGAAGAAGGTAGTCAGCGCACGATCACCATGCGCATTAAAGAGGGATCGAGTGATTATCGTTATTTTCCTGAGCCTGATTTACCACCTTTAGAAATTACTGAGGCACAGTTAGCCCATTGGCTCAAACAGTTACCAGAGTTACCTGCTCAAAAACGTCAGCGTTATGAATCTGACTATGGCTTATCTGCTTATGATGCGCGGGTGTTAGCAGATGATCGAGATGTTGCCCTTTATTTTGAGGCGGTGGTTGATGGTGGGGCTAGTGCGAAGGGCGCTGCTAATTGGATTACTCAAGATATTGCTGCTTATCTTAATAATAATAATGAATTAAATATTACTCAGATTGCCCTTAAACCTGAGATGTTGGCGGAGTTAATTACTTTAATTGAAAATGGTACGATTAGCGGTAAAATTGCTAAGGAAATTCTCCCTCAGTTACTAACGGAAGGTGGTTCACCAAAACAAATCGTTGAAAGTAAAGGCTTGGTAAGTATTGCTGATAGTGATGAATTAATTAAAATTATTGACCAAATATTAGCAGATAATCCTGATAAATTGGCTCAATATCGTGCCGGAAAAACTAAATTACAAGGCTTTTTTGTCGGTCAAATTATGAAGGTAACGGGGGGGCGCGCTGAACCAAAATTGACCAATCAAATTCTCAATGAAAAGTTACAGGGCTAAACAGATGAAGGGAAAAAGGTAAGGGGCAAAGCAGGGCGTTTTCAAAGTCAGGTACAAAATTGATTTGTTTAGCAGGGGAAGCAGAGGAAGCAAGGGAGAAAGGGAAGATTTTTTCTATTAATTGATTTATTAGTAGTTAAAATATCTGGAATAATCTTTTTTCATCAAAAAGAATCAAAACTTATTACTTTTTACTTGTTACTTATTACTTTGTCTCAACTAAAAATTTGAGAATGAAAACACTCTGGGGGCAAAGGGGAGAAAAAATTTAGAATTTAGAATTTAGAATTTAGAAAACAATTACTTTTGCATTCTTCGTTCTTCATTCTACATTCTGCATTCCTTCAATTGTCCATTGTCAATTTGCCCTCACGATTGCACTTTGTCATCAACCCCTAATTAGTAATCTTGATAGATTCAATCAATAATTGCTTAACCTCTTGAGAATCGGCACTGGAAAGAGAAGCAATATTGAGCATTTTCGGTAATAATCCTAATCGAGTATTAAAAATAGACTCAATTTGTTGAAAACCACCAAGATTACTATAAACAGGTAAATCAGCCCTTGGTAATAAATCAATTTGACCACAAATAGTATTATTTAACTGATAATTCAGCGCGTGCCACCCCAAACACTGAGATAAAGTGCCTAACAGATTCAAACCCACTTGAGGTTCTTTAATTTTATGGTATAACTGTTCTAGGACAAAACCGGCAGTCTTCTCCACTTGGGGAAAATCAAGACGATAATCTTGGGGTTGCCCAGCACTAATTAAACGCCCCAGCGCCCAACTAGCTTTTTCTTTTTGCCCTAAATGTTGACTATTTTTTAGTATTCCTTTCAGAAAACTAAGATTGTTGGAATTACATAAACCACATTTACCCAATGAGTTCAAGAATACTAAAGAGCGAGGTTCATGGTGAAAATACTTAAAACCTTCAATAAGTTTGAGATCAAAATCAGTCCATAATAATTTACCCGGAGTGTTAATAATGGAGTCATAAAGGCGATTATCTAAACTGCCTAAGTTTTGATTAATTTTTAATTGAATCCACTGCTTAAACTTCATTTCTGAATTGTGAAGATTATTAGAAGTTTCGGGGTTAATGGAAGCGAATATTTCCCCTAAAGATTGCACCGCTACATAAGTGCGAGAGGCGTGGGAAGAATTACCCCAAAAACTCTCCATTTCCAGCCATCTCAATAAGTTATCGATAACATCGGCACGATTCGACGAAATGGAGCTTGATTTAATTAAATCACGACGGCGATCATGTAAACGGGCATTGTTAAAATTCCGTTCTAATTGATAAGCTAAATCATCCCAATCTTTTAATTTAACTGTCACATTAGGATCAACTTCTTTGCCATGTCGGGTGCGAGAAATAGTAGGAATTAAACTTTGAGGATCAATTTCACTTTTTACCGTGACAAATTGATTAACAGCGCCCTTCGCCGTGCCATGATTATCCGTGCCTACTTCCAATTTGAATTGCGCTTCGTGGTTATCATCAGCAATAAAAGTTAACAATAGTCTTTCATCGTAAGTATATTCTACCTGCAAACGGAGAGGGGCGCTGGAACGTAAACCAGAAGACAACATTTGCTGTAAAGAAACACCCCGTGACCGTTGTAAAGTCGTATTAACATTAGGTTTACTACCCATACCCACCCAAATATTAAAATTAAGATTACCGTCAGTTTCCGAAGGTAAATTAAAACCATCAAGGGTAGTTTTATAAGGATACTTCTGCCCTTGAGCCACCAACAATCGCAAACCAACCTCATCACCTTGTTTCGTTTCCAAATAAATATGAGTAGGATTCACCCTCTCAGATGAAGTTAAAGCGCCCGAAGCATATAAAGAAGCGCCCCTCGCCACCGCCAAATCAAGATCACCATCCGCCAAAAAAAGAACATTTTTACCAAAAAGAACCTGTAATCTTTCTTTAATAGGTGGAAAATAAGTCATACCACCATTGAGTAACACAGCATCCACCCTAGGCATTTCCCCCGTGGTTTGTTTTGCCTTCAATAAAACATCTAAAATAGGCACAATAAAAGTATCAAACCGATCAGTAAAAGGGGTTTGTTCAAAAGCCTTATCACCATCCATCCCCTCCAACATCTGTAAACTAAGATCAGGACAGAGTAAATCTGCTAAGATTAAACTCATCTTATCCGCACTAATATAATGACGAATCGGTAATTGATTATCCAAAAAAGTGCCTTGAAAAGCCAACTTAAAGATACTTTTATCCCTAGCAGAAAAATATTCAGCGCCCCACAACTTTTTAAACTTCTCTGCATAAAGAGGTAACTCATAGCTTAACTTATCCCGATCAGCCGAAGATAAATTAGCATTATTAATGCCATTATTTAAAATATAATCAGCAATTAACTGATCTACCTTATCACCCCCCACACGAGTGCGAGAACCAATAGCAACATCATTAATAACAAATGTGTTGCTATTACCATCCCATTGCACCTGATGCAAAGTAACATCTAAAGTACCGCCCCCCAAATCATATACCATCACATTAGTGGGGCTATTAACATCAAATGCAGGAGGAATATCGCCCCGTTGCATAGAGTAAAGAAAATCATATAAAGCCCCTTGAGGCTCAGAAAGTAACACCACCTCATCTTCCTGCCAACCAGCTAAAACCGCCGCCTTTCTAGTGGCTTCAATGGCATCTGACTCATAGGAAGCAGGATGAGTGATTACCACTCCTCCCACATTAGGATATTTGTCTAATAATTGTTGACGACAAAAACTCAACACCTGAGAGGCTGCTTTTTCAGGAGAAACTTTCCCCCATGTCAACGCATATTCAAAAGGTTTCCCTCTTTCATTGTCTCCCATATTATGCTTCCAAGCTAAAATAGTTTGGTCTCGAAAAGCATAAGCATTTTTCTTGATATGCGCCCCGATTTCTCCCTCTTCTTTCGATGTGAAGCGCACCGAGGAAGGAATCATAGTTTTTCCCACTAAACTACCATTTTCGTCTTTAACACGCATTTGTACTACCGTAGAATTCCACTCTTTTCTCATAGCGTTATAGTTAGCCAGAGATACCACAGTATTAGTTGTGCCTAAATCAATGCCCACGGGAATAGAGTGCATTACTTCCGTCAGAAACTCAACATAATTCGCACTTTCTCTCGATTTGTTGCCAATTTGATTACCAATTACTAAAGATTTTATGCCCTTAGATTTGAGATTGTTAAAAAGTTGAGCATAGTCGTTATCATTACTAACTATTGCCACTAAATTAATACCTAATTTACTATTATTAATTAACTCATCAACAGTCTGAAAAATTAAATTATCAACTTCTTGAGCAACAGTATTTAAACCGGGAGTTAATTCAAAACGATAATCAAATTTACGAAAATCACCACCATAAGCAGTTAATACTGACGGGGTATTAGAAAAAGCCCTTTTAACAACCATATTGCCATACTTTCCGCATAGCATTTCAATATTTTCTAAACGGGGTTTAATGTTATCTAAATCCAACAAAATAGCGATTTTATACATATTTTTTGCCTCTTAATTTCAATTCTTGACGGTTTATAAATTAGACACTTCCAAACATTTTTAATTGTTTACTAGGAGTTGAATATTCTTGAACTATTACAAAATTTCAGCCTTAATTTTTGATTGATCAACCTAAAATCTGCCATCGTAGTTTATGATGGAGATTCAGTAATTTCGGCAACTTTAGCAGGAGTAATAATTTCTTCTCCTACTTGCCAACCACAAGTAATACATTTAACCTTTTTAACTTCTTCTTTCGTGGTAAACTGCGACCCAGAAATATAGTTATATTTGTTATTGTCTAAATCTTCTCCTGTAATTTCTAAAATTGTCTCGGTATTAGGAGGAAAAGGTTGAATATTTAAACTAGATAAAGCCTTAAAAAAGTTTTCTAGGTTAATAAAACAAGTCAAAGTATCTTGAGGAGATAAACTTTCATTATTTTCTAGTAACTTATCAATTTTTTTGTAAAGGTTAAAGAGTTGGTCTAAAACTGGTTGTTGTTGTTCATTTTGCAATGATTTAGCCAACTGATAGAGGGCATCTTGTAGTGAATTATCTTGTAAATATTGAAGTTGTTTTTTTAACTCCTTTTTATCTTCTTCTAATCGATTAATTTCTGCTTGTAAAGTTGCCTCTGTTTCTCCTAATTCTTGTACTAAATTTTGAGCAGCTTTTTCTTTAATAGCAGTGCGAGTAATGTTAAATTCTTTTTGTAATGTGTAACCAAATTTACCAATAAACTCTGATGCACCAAATTTAATAATAGTTTGATAAGATTGACAATTAATTAAAATTTCTTTGTCATTCTCTTCTAAATAATTAGGTAATTGATAAAGAAGAAAAAAAGTTCTTTCTGGGAAACGGTTAAACGAATCAATAATATTAGCAAAGTTTTCTAACTTCATTAAATCTGGGTTCTCACTGCTAACAATATCAGAAAATAAACTAGTAAATTCCTTAATATTTTTGTCCCACAGTAATAAAAATTCTTGGGGGTTATATTCATATTTTCGAGATAAATGAAAACAAAAAATTTCCCCCTGATTGTATTCAATTTTTGGTATTTCTTCTAGTAACTTTAGCCAATTATCTTTATTACTTATTTCTAGCAAATTCTGCCAATTATTATTGTGATTCATTTCTAGCAATTTGAGACATTTACGTTGAATAGTTGCTAAATGAGCGAAATGTTCTCGATTTTCATAATTGCGCGGTATAAAATCACGCAAGTGATGCTCTAAAAATAATGTAAATTTGCTCCAAGAATTATTATTTAATTCTGAGGTAAAAATAATTTTATCTTCTTTGTTAATGATTGGCTTTGGTTTAGTAATTCTTTGAAAGACTTTGTTCTTTTTTTGTTGATTAATTTCTGGTTTTTTCATTCTTTGTTAAGTAGTTAAGAAAAGTTCCCTTTCGATAATCCTTGTTCAAAATACTTATTTAGGGATTATAAAAAGGAATAAAGGGCTAATTTCATTTTGCCTCTACTTACTTATCAGGAATAGTTTCCTAATTTATGCAAATTTTTAAAAAAATTACAAAAAAAATACGATCTAAACACAGAGGGCTAGTTCAAATTTATCTATTCTTGCCTTTTTGGAGCTCAAGCAATCATTTTATCTTGAAATGTGAGTGAAAGACCCCCGTTGAATTTCTCAACAAAAAAAATACCCACTGAAATCAACGGGGGATGTAAACGAACCAACAAAAAAATCG